>NZ_JBHTTQ010000159.1:0-11719 GCF_042794475.1 Streptomyces sp. NPDC056527 | reverse complement strand
CGACAGGTCCGTACGGCCCGGGCCTTCGCTCTCTCCTACGCGCAGGTGCCGGCGAACGAGTCCCGGGTCACGACGTCGGTCGAGGCCGCCGTCGTGTCCAGCCAGACCGTCCGCTGCCCGTCGCCGAGCTGCGGGGACAGCTGCATACCGGAGGAGCAGGAGACCCTGCTGTACGTCGGGGTGCCGCTCACCACGTCCGCGAGCGGCGCGACGTTCACCTTGCCGATCCTGCCGGTCCAGGCGCCGAGGGCACCGCTGGGGTCGTACGTCGAGTAGGCGAAGTACTGCTCGTTGACGGAGAACTGGCCGCCGTAGCTGATCGACGGGTTGGCGATCTTCTTCTTCTGGGTGAGGTCGCTCAGCGGCGCCGACCAGAAGTTGTCGGAGCGGAAGAGGAACGCGGTGGTCTCGCGCCAGAAGACCCGGTCCCTGGTGAGCTGGATGTCCGTGGCCTCGCCGAAGACGAAGGACTGGATCCGCACGCGCTGCGAGGCACCGGTGGCGATGTCGTACACGCTGATGTGGTCGTTGTCGCCGTCCCGCCAGGCCACCGTGCCGTGCTTCATGGTCAGGCGCGCGGCGGTGGTGCCCGGTGCCGGGGTCAGGTTGACCGTGGTGCCGTCGCGTTCCCGGAGCATGACGTCGGACTCGCCGTCCTGCCTGTCGATGTAGGCGAGCCGGCCGTCGGCGGTCACGGGCTCCATCTCGTCGCCCGGGCCGTCCACGAGCTTGCGGATCGCGCCCTGGCCCTTGTCGCCCGCGGTGTAGACACCGACGGAGTCCGCGGTGATCCGGGTGAACACGATCCGGTCGTCGTCGAGCGACGGGTCGAGGAGATAGGCGTCCTTCTGGGCCAGCTCGCGCTGCGAGTCGCCGTGCCGTTCGTCCCCGTGCTGCTCGCCGAAGCGGCCGACCGTGATGCCGAAGTCCGCGCTGTTCGCGTTCCAGGCGATCGCGTCACCGTGGCCGATCGCGTACACGTCGCCGCTGATCTGCGCCGCCTGCTCGTCGACCCCGCTGTACACCTCGTACGCGGGCAGGACGTCACGGGCGAGCGTCTTGCCGTCGTGGGTGCCGGACCTGCGCTCCCAGCCCTCCACGATGCCGTGGTCGTCGAAGGCCCTGGCGATCGCCTCGCGGTCGGCGCTGGAGACCTTGAGCGACTTCGCGGCGAGGGTGACCGCGTTACGCATGTCCGAGAAGCCGGAGAGCGGGGTGAGGTAGTTCTGCGCGGCCCGGTAGACGATCTCGTCCGCGAGCTCCGGGTCCAGGTTCTTCCGCATGTCCCACAGTGCGCCGGAGACGATCGTGGAGTTGAGGTGGACGCCGCCGTTGTCGATGTCGAGCGACGAGGGGAGGTAGTCCTCGCCGGCGACCCGGCCGTCGTTCATGTCGCGCAGCGCGCACTCGGCGAGCGGCTTGGTGCCGTTGCAGAGGTACTCGCCGATGAGACCCGAGGTCGGGTCGGACATGGCGACGCCCTTGTCGGCGGTCTCCATGGCGTTGCCGAAGTAGTCGGATATCGCCTCGTTGAGGGCGCCCGACTGGTTGAGGTAGACGAGTCCGGCGCTGTGCTCGGTCACGCCGTGGGTCATCTCGTGGCCGACGACGTCGAGGCCGACCGAGAGCGGGACGCCGTTCATGTGGCCGTACACCATCTTGGTGCCGTCCCAGAACGCGTTGGCGTAGTCCTTGCCGCCCCGGGAGACGTTCACGACGGAGTGGATCGTGCCGCCCTTGCCGTCGATGCCGTCGCGGCCGATCTCGTTCTTGAAGTACTCGTAGACCTTCGCGGCGTTGAGGTGGGCGTCCACGGCGCCGGAGGTGGTGGCGGTCCCCTCGAAGCGGTCGGTCGGCGAGGAGACGACCTTCACGTCCTCCGTGACCGGGCCGTTCGCCACCTCGAGGTAGCTCTTGCGGTTCGCGTCGTACGTGAGGATCCGGCCGCCGGCCTTCGGGAACATCGCGCGCGAGGAGTCGGCGAGCGAGTACGAGCCGTCCTCCTCCTTGTTGACCTCGATCCGCTCCTCGGCGCCGTCCACCTTCACGCCCGTGCCCTGGGCGGGCGAGACGGCCGCGGCATCGATGTTGTCGTACGAGAGAGCGATGCCGCCCACGTGCGCGTCGACGAAGACCTCCCGGCGGACCGGGGAGCCGTCCGCCTTCGCGCCGGTGACGGTGAAGTGCCAGGCGAGGCGGCCGCCGCCGGAGCCGGGCAGCACGGTCGGACCGTGGCTCTCGGTTCCGCCGCCCTCGACACCGGTGAGGCTGCCGTCGAGGGTGAACATCCGCTGCCGGGCGGTGGCTTCGGTGACCGTCGGCGTGGTGGAGACGGTCAGCTCGGGGTAGAGCGTGCCGGTCGCGGAGACGACCTGCTCGCCGCCGTCGGCCGCCTCGGTCTGTACGGCGTACTCGGCGCCGAACACCGGGACGCCGCCCCGCTTCTGCTGGAAGCGGACCGAGGACTGGGCCCCGGACCTGGTCGTGCGCACCGTCGTCAGCTCGGCGACGGGGACGCGGTAGGTCTGCTCGTGCGCCTTGAGGTGGGCGCGGGCCGCCTCGGCCGGGGTGCCGGTGCGGGGTGCGGAGTCGAGGCCCTGCGTCATGCGGGGCGCGACCGGGGTGGCGGGCAGGGTGGCTGCCGGGGTCTCCGGCACCTCCTGCGCCTGGGCGGGAACGGTCAACAGGACTGAACCGGTTGCCGCGGCGACGACGCCGGTGGCCAGGATCCGACGGATCCGTTGTGTTCTCACGAAGTCTCCCCATCACACACGTACGCGAGGGCTGGTGGCCCTCGCGACTGATGGGGTCGATCGTTCGGTAGGGCGGGTTCCGCTTACAAGGGATCGGACGTGGCGTGAAGCCGCCCAGGCGTAAATGCGCCTATGGCAGCGTGAGTTGTGGGTCTCGTGGCGAGTCAGTGACCGGCCGGTCGTTCGTCCAGCCAGCCCGACTCGGCCGCGTGCCAGCCGAGTTGGAAGCGGGTCGCCGCGCCCACCGCCTCCATCAACGCGTGCAGACGTCGCTGCACCGTGCGGTGCCCCATGCCCAGGTGACGGGCGATGGCCGAGTCGGTCAGACCGACATGGAGCAGCGCGACGATCCGCCGGTCGACCGGGTCGAGCCGTCCCGCCTCGTCCGCGAGGCCCGCTTCGCCGGAGGCCGTACTGAGCCGCCGGCCCTTCTCGAAGTACTGCTCGAAGAGCGAGATCAGCGACGTGAGCAGCCCGCTGCGGTGCACCACGAGCGCCACCGGCTCCTCCGTCTCGTCCCGCTCGGGATCCAGCGGAAGCAGCGCGCACTCGCCGTCCATGATGATCAGCTTGATCGGCAACTCGTCGGTGACCACGATCTGCTGGCCGTCCGCGACGAGCCCCGCGAGCCAGTGCGCGGCACGGGTGTCCTCCAGCCAGGACCGCGCCACGACGGCCCTCAGGCTCAGGCCCCGTCGCATCGAGTCCCGCTCGACCTCGTCGAGGTTGTCCTCGATCGTGACGACGGCGGGCGCCGCCATCGCCGGGACCAGCGAGCGGACCTCGTACCGCGCCTCACGCTGCATCGCGATGAGCCGGCGCCGGATCGCGGCGGCACCGGAGAGGACCTCGACGGGAGCGCCGGAGCTGCGGGTGTGGGCGGCGCGATGCCGCTCGGCGAGCTCGGTGACGAAGTGCTCGACGCGGTGCAGTGCCGTACGCCGGGACTCCAGGAGCGGCCCGAGCGCGAGGACGGGGGAGGCCGCGCGGTACCGCACGTCGTCCCCGTCCCGCTCGGCGCTGGCGAGCCCGCGCTCGACGAGCCCGGTGAGCGCGCGCAGGACCGTCTCCGGGTCCGAGGACGGGTGGCCGAGCGCGGTGGGATCGCTGTCGGGCCGGTCCACCAGGAGCCGGTAGACGCTGTCCTGTTCGGCGTCGAGCCCGAGCAGCGCGAGCAGGGAAGCGTCCCCGGACACCGACTCCACCCGTACCCCACCCCTCCCGGCCGCCCCTCCAGAGGGGTCAGGGTAAACGGGGCGCTCCGGCGCCGCTACGATCACGCCTCGTCGTCGAGGTGCCGGGGAGGGACCGTGCAGGAAACACGCGCCGTCGAGTTGGTCTATGTACCGACGCGGGCCGAGGTCACGGAGGCGGTCCGGATCAGGTTGCGCCACTCGCCGATGGGGCGCCTGCTGCGGTGGCTGCTGCCCACCGCCGTCGTCCTGTGCTTCCTGATCGTGGTGTGGGAGCTGGCGGGGCCGGGGGAGCCGGAGCTGTCGAAGGCGTTCCTCTTCGGCGGGCTGGGCGCCTTCGTCCTCGTGCTGGGGCCGCTGATCCCCCGGGTGACGGGGCGCCAGATGTACGGGCTCGTCGAGCCGCAGGGGGAGTTCCGGGCCGTCGTGGACGACGACGGGGTGAGCTGGACCACGCGCGTCAGCGAGACCACGAGCCGGTGGGCGATGCTGCCCCTGTACGTCGAGACGCCGTCGCTCTTCGTGCTGCTCTCCGCCGACAAGGCGGGCGTCGGTGTCGCCGCCCTGCCCAAGCAGGGCGTGTCCGGCCCCGGGGAGCTCGACCGGCTGCGGGGGATCCTGGAACGTCATGCGAAGCGGGTCTGACACCCGTACGCCGGGCTGACACGCGAAGGGGCCCGCACCGGATCGCTCCGGTGCGGGCCCGTTCCGTACCTCAGGTCACTTCTGCGCGCACTCCGCGCACGTCCCGAAGATCTCGACCGTGTGCGCCACGTTCACATAGCCGTGCTGGGTGGCGATCGTCTCCGCCCACTGCTCCACCGCCGGGCCCTCCACCTCGACCGCCTTGCCGCAGACGCGGCAGACGAGATGGTGGTGGTGGTCGCCCGTCGAGCAACGACGGTAGACCGTCTCGCCCTCGCTGGTGCGCAGCGCGTCGACCTCGCCCGCGTCCGCGAGGGACTGGAGCGTGCGGTACACCGTCGTGAGGCCGACGGAGTCGCCGCGGTGCTTGAGCATGTCGTGCAGCTCCTGGGCACTGCGGAACTCGTCCACCTCGTTCAGTGCCGCCGCCACCGCGGCCCGCTGCTTGGTCGAGCGGCCGCGTACGGGGGGTCCTGCCGTCGCCACAGGGGCCTCCTAGTGATGTCGTCGCCCCCGCCATTCTGCCAGGCTGCTAGACCCTGGCGTCGTCCGTGGGTCGCCGCGTGGACGGAACGGCCATGTCGCACTCCGCCGAGGACGGGGACGAGGACGACGACGCTGCCTCCGCCGCCCGGGCGCGGCGCCTGGCCAGGGGCGCGGCGAGCGCCGTCAGGACGATGAAGACGGCGATCGCGAGCAGCACGATGAGCGAGCCCGGCGGCAGGTCCTGGTAGTACGTGGTGACGGTGCCCGTCAGCGTGACGCCGGTGCCGATGACGATCGCGAGGACGAACGTCGTGCGGAAGGAGCGGGACAGCTGCTGCGCCGCCGCGACCGGTACCACCATCAGCGCGCTGACGAGGAGCAGGCCCACGACCCGCATCGCGACGGTGACGGTCACGGCCGCCGTGATCGCGACGAGCAGGTTGAGGGCCCGCACCGGCAGGCCGGTCACGCGGGCGAACTCCTCGTCCTGGCTGACGGCGAAGAGCTGACGGCGCAGGCCGATGGTGACGAGGACGACGAAGGCGGCGAGCACGGCGATCGCGGTGACGTCCTCGGACGACACCGTGGACAGGGATCCGAAGAGGTACGAGAGCAGGTTGGCGTTGGAGCCGCCGCCGACCTGGATCAGCATGACGCCGCCCGCCATGCCTCCGTAGAAGAGCAGTGCGAGCGCGAGATCGCCGCGGGTGCGTCCGTACGTCCGGATCAGCTCCATCAGCACGGCGCCGGCGACGGCGACGAGGGTGGCCATCCACACGGGGCTGCTGTTCAGCAGGAAGCCGAGGCCGACACCGGTCATGGCGACATGGCCGATGCCGTCGCCCATCAGGGCCTGACGGCGCTGGACGAGGAAGATGCCGACGGCGGGCGCGGTGATGCCGACGAGGACGGCCGCGAGGAGCGCCCGCTGCATGAAGGCCGGTTCGAGGAATTCCATGATCAGGTCAGCTTCCTCAGGTCAGCAGACCCGTACGGAGCGGCTCACCGGCCGCGTGCGGATGAACGTGGTCGTGGCCGGGCAGCGCGTGCTGGCCGACGGCCTGCGGCGGCGGGCCGTCGTGGACGACGCAGCCGTCACGGAGGACCACGGCCCGGTCGATCAGCGGCTCCAGGGGGCCCAGCTCGTGCAGCACGAGCAGGACGCTGGTGCCGCCCGCGACCTGCTCGCGCAGGGTGGCGGCGAGGATCTCCTGGCTGGCGAGGTCGACGCCGGCCATCGGCTCGTCCATGATCAGCAGCTCGGGCTCGGAGGCGAGCGCGCGGGCGATCAGGACGCGCTGGTGCTGGCCGCCGGAGAGGGCGCTCACCGAGTCCTTGGCGCGGTCGGCGAGGCCGACGAGCGCGATGGCGCGGTCGACGGCGGCCCGGTCGGCCTTGGTCAGCGGGCCGAACCTGCGGCGGGAGAGCCGGCCGGAGGAGACGACCTCGCGGATCGTGGCGGGGACGCCGGAGGCGGCGGTGGTGCGCTGCGGTACGTAACCGACGCGGGCCCAGTCGCGGAACCGCTTCTGCTCGGTGCCGAAGAGCGAGATCGTGCCGCCGGTCAGCGGCACCTGGCCGATGACCGCGCGGACGGCGGTGGACTTTCCGGAGCCGTTGGCGCCGAGCAGCGCGACGACCTCGCCGGGGTTCACGGCGAGGTCGATGCCGCGCAGGACGGGGCGCGAGCCGAGGGTCGCCGTGGCTCCGCGGACGGAGATGACGGGCGCGGTCACGGGTGCCTCCTGCTGTGCGTGGGTCACTTCGCGCCGAGGGCCTTCTTCAGCGCGGCGAGGTTGGACTGCATGACCTCGATGTAGTCATCGCCCTTGGACGCGTCCGTGATTCCCTCCAGCGGGTCCAGGACGTCCGTCTTGAGGCCGGTGTCCTTGGCGAGGGTCTTCGCGGTCCTGTCGCTGGCGAGCGTCTCGAAGAAGACGGTGGAGACCTTGTCCTTCTCCGCGATGGACTGGAGCTCCTTGACGCGGGCGGGGCTCGGCTCCGACTCGGGGTCGATGCCGGTGATGCCCTCCTGGTCCAGGCCGTAGCGCTCGGCGAGGTAGCCGAAGGCGGAGTGGGTGGTGATGAAGGTCTTGGTGGTGGTGTTCTTCAGACCGGTCTCGAACGCCGTGTCCAGATCGCCGAGCTTCTTGACCAGGGCGTCGGTGTTCTTCTTGTAGTCGGCGGCGTGGTCCGGGTCGGCCTTCTCCAGGGAGGCGCCGACACCCTTGGCGACCTCGGCGTACTTCACGGGGTCGAGCCAGATGTGCGGGTCGGCACCGGCCTCGGACTCGTGGCCGTGCTCGTGACCCTCTTCCGCGTGGCCGTGCTCGTCGGCTGAGTGGCCGTGGCCGGCTCCGGTGCCGTGCTCCTCGAGCTCGGTGAGGGTGCTGACGTCGACGGTGTTCTCGACCCCCGCCTGCTCGATCGCGTCGTCGACGGCGGGCTGGACGCCCTTGAGGTAGAGGATGTAGTCGGCGTCGCCGAGCGCGCCTATCTGCCGCGGCTTGAGCTCCAGGTCGTGCGGCTCGACGCCGGGCGCGGTGAGCGTCTCGACGGAGACGTGCTCGCCGCCTATCTGCTCGGCCAGGTACTGCATGGGATAGAACGACGCCACCACGCTGAGCCCGCCCTCGCCCTTGTCGGCGGCGTCGGAGGTTCCGGAGCACGCGGACAGGGTCACGAGCCCCAGGGCGACGGCTCCGGCGACGGCGGTGGGGGGTATGAGGCGACGTACGTTCATGACACTCATTTTCAACAAAGTTGGAAACGGTTGTCAATTGCCCTTCCTGTGTTCCCGGCCACGCCCCGCCGGGCCCGTCCGCCCGCACGTGGAGGCCGGGCCGATTTGATACCGGGGGTGCGGGCGCCGGTAATCTGAAGCATTCGCACTTCGTCGTCGTAATGAAGAGAGCACCGTGGCCGCCGACAAGATCGACACCATCGTCAGCCTGAGCAAGCGCCGTGGCTTCGTCTACCCGTGCAGCGAGATCTACGGCGGCCAGCGTGCCGCCTGGGACTACGGACCGCTGGGTGTCGAACTCAAGGAGAACATCAAGCGCCAGTGGTGGCGTTACATGGTCACCGCGCGCGAGGACGTCGTCGGCATCGACTCGTCGGTGATCCTGGCCACCGAGGTCTGGGAGGCCTCGGGTCACGTCGCCACCTTCACCGACCCGCTGACCGAGTGCACCTCCTGTCACAAGCGCTACCGCGCCGACCACCTGGAGGAGGCGTACGAGGAGAAGCACGGCCGTCTCCCCGAGAACGGCCTCATCGACCTGAACTGCCCCAACTGCGGCAACAAGGGCACCTTCACCGAGCCCAAGCAGTTCTCCGGTCTGCTCTCCACCCACCTCGGCCCGACCCAGGACTCCGGCTCGGTCGCCTACCTGCGCCCCGAGACCGCGCAGGGCATCTTCACCAACTTCGGCCAGGTGCAGCAGACCTCGCGCAAGAAGCCGCCGTTCGGCATCGCGCAGATGGGCAAGTCCTTCCGGAACGAGATCACTCCGGGCAACTTCATCTTCCGCACCCGCGAGTTCGAGCAGATGGAGATGGAGTTCTTCGTCAAGCCGGGCGAGGACGAGCAGTGGCACGAGTACTGGATGGAGCAGCGCTGGAACTGGTACACGGGCCTGGGTCTCCGTGAGGAGAACATGCGCTGGTTCGAGCACCCGAAGGAGAAGCTCTCCCACTACTCGAAGCGCACCGCCGACATCGAGTACCGCTTCCAGTTCGGTGGCAGCGAGTGGGGCGAGCTCGAGGGTGTCGCCAACCGCACCGACTACGACCTGAAGGCGCACTCCAAGGCTTCCGGCAACGAACTGTTCTACTTCGACCAGGAGACCCAGGAGCGCTGGACTCCGTACGTCATCGAGCCCGCCGCCGGTGTCGGCCGCACCATGCTGGCGTTCCTGCTCGACGCGTACAACGAGGACGAGGCCCCGAACGCCAAGGGCGTCATGGAGAAGCGCACCGTGATGCGCCTCGACCCGCGCATCGCGCCGGTCAAGGTCGCCGTCCTGCCGCTCTCCCGCAACCCGCAGCTGTCGCCGAAGGCCAAGGGCCTCGCCGCCGACCTGCGGCAGAACTGGAACATCGAGTTCGACGACGCCGGCGCCATCGGCCGCCGCTACCGCCGCCAGGACGAGATCGGTACGCCGTTCTGCGTCACCGTCGACTTCGACACCCTGGACGACAACGCGGTGACCGTGCGTGAGCGCGACACCATGAAGCAGGAGCGCGTCTCCCTGGACCAGATCCAGGGCTACCTGGGCAGCCGCCTGCTCGGCTGCTGACACCGTCGTACGCAGAAGCCCCCCGGTTCCGTCGGAACCGGGGGGCTTCCTCGTGTCTGTGCGTTTCCGTACTCAGGGGCGACGCGGGCGACTCACGGGCGCAGCCCGCGCAGCAGCAGGTCGACCACGGCATCGAACTCCGCCTGGATCGTGGCTCGCCGCCACTCCGGGGCATAGGCCGGGTCGTGGAACCGGGCCGTGGCGGAGAAGAGCGCCTGGGCCGTGCCGGCGGCGTCGGGGGCGGTGAACTCGGCGCCACGGACGCCCTCTTCGACGATCTCGCGCACCTGGCCGACCAGGACCTCCAGGTGGTCCTCGACCACTCCGCTGTTCTCGTCGAGCAGGACCTCGTACGTGGCGAACAGCTCGGGGTCGTCACCGGCCTTGTGGCGCTTGGCCTCGAAGAGCTCGGCGAACCAGGCGCGGAGCTTCTCCGGGGCCGGCCGGTCCGCGGATCCGGTCAGCTCGGCGAGCTTGGCTTCCGTACGGGAGAGCCAGCGGGCCGTCACCGCCTCGCGCAGCGCCGCCTTGGTACGGAAGTGGCGGTAGACGCTGCCGTGGCTGACACCGAGCACCCGGGCCACGTCCACGACCGTCGCCTTCGCGGGGCCGTAGCGCCGCAGGACCTCCTCGGTGGCTTCGAGGATGCGCTCGGCGGTCAGGGTCTCGGTGGCGGCCATGGAATGACAGTACCTGTCAGCCCGGACCGCTCAGTGCTCGCTGTCCAGATGGGCCATCTGCGCCTGTGGGTAGCGCTCGCCGGCCGCCGCGCCGACGGGCACGGCCGTCTCGATCGCCGCGAGGTCGGCGGCGTCGAGCGTCACGTCCAGGGCGCCGAGGGCCTCCGAGAGCCGGTCCCGGCGGCGGGCGCCGATCAGCGGCACGATGTCGGCGCCGTGCCGGGCCCCCTGGGCAAGGACCCAGGCGATCGCGGTCTGTGCGACCGTCACGCCCTTGGCGTCGGCGAGGGCGCGCAGCCGGTCCACCAGGTCCAGGTTCCGATGGAGGTTGTCGCCCTGGAAGCGGGGGGACATCCCGCGGAAGTCGCCCGGGGCGAGCTCGCGGTCACGGGTGAAGTGGCCGCTGATCAGGCCGCGCGACAGCACTCCGTACGCCGTGATGCCGATGCCCAGCTCGCGGGCGGTGGGCAGGATCTTCTCCTCGATGCCGCGGGAGATCAGGGAGTACTCGATCTGGAGGTCGGCGATCGGGGCGACGGCGGCCGCCCGGCGCAGGGTGTCCGCGCCGACCTCGGAGAGGCCGATGTGCCGGACGTGTCCGGCCTCGACCAGCTCGGCGATCGCGCCGACGGTCTCCTCGATCGGCACGTCGGGGTCCACGCGGGCGATCCGGTAGATGTCGATGTGGTCGGTGCCGAGGCGCTGGAGGGAGTACGCGGCGAAGTTCTTCACCGCGGCGGGCCGGCCGTCGTACCCGGTGAAGCCGCCCTCGACCGTGCGCAGGGCGCCGAACTTCACGCTGGTCAGGGCCTTCTCGCGAGCGGCCGCGGGGGCCGTGCGCAGGGCCTCGTTGATCAGCAGCTCGTTGTGCCCCATCCCGTAGAAGTCGCCGGTGTCGAGCAGGGTGACCCCGGCGTCCAGAGCGGCGTGGATGGTCGCGATCGACTCGGCGCGGTCGCTCTCGCCGTACAGCGCGGACATGCCCATGCAGCCGAGGCCGAGTGCGGAGACCTGCGGGCCGGTGGTGCCGAGGGTGCGGGTGGGGAGCGTGCGGGTGGAGGTCATGGGGGTCTCCTCGGGAGGGAGTCGGGGCGTCGGGGGAGCGACGCAAGACAACTATGGCATGACGACTGACAGATTTCAATGTTTGTCATTCACTCGCCAGGGTGGGAAATGGTGTGCCGAGGGGTGGGGAGGCGGGTAGCGTCTGCGGCATGTCTTCGTTCTTCCAGATCTACGAGTGAGAGCGCCGCGGGTCCGACCTCCCGCGTAGCGCCAGCCGATTGACCACCGCATTTCTCACTGATGGGAGAACCCCATGGCCAAGGGCCGCAACAACCTCCTCGGCGTCGGCGGACAGCGCAAGAAGCTGTCCCGCGGCGACCAGCAGGGCGCCGTTCAGAGCCGTAACGCCGACCGCAAGGCCGCGGTCGACCAGAAGCAGGAGCTGCTGAAGAAGATGCGCGAGCGCGCGCTGGGTGCCGAAGGCACCGAGACCGGGGAGACGACCGGGGCGGCCTCGGGCGCCCAGGAGTAGCACCCGGCCGGTACGACGACGTGGGGGGCGGGCGCCCCCGCCGCCCCCCCCCCCCCCCCGGGCGCCGCCCCCCCCCCGCGGGGGCGCCCGCCGCCGGGGGGCCGCCCGCCGGCCCCCCCCCCCC
>NZ_JBHTTQ010000158.1:0-12397 GCF_042794475.1 Streptomyces sp. NPDC056527 | reverse complement strand
GGACCCACGGGGGTGGTCCCGGCCGCCCGTCATCCGCCGCGGATCAGTGACCGGCCATCGACCGCCGCGCCACGGGGAAGTCGAAGAACGTGCTCGGGAACGGCTCCGGCTTGAACGTGAAGTGCCACCACTCCTCGGGCAGGTTCACGAACCCCTGCTCCGCCAGCGTCCCCTTCAGGAGCTGCCGATTGGCCCGCTGCGCACCCTGTATCCGTGGATCGTCGGTGTGCGACAACGTGTCGAAGCAGTCGAAGCCCGTGCCCATGTCGACGGAGTTGTCCGGGAAGCGCCGGTCCTGCGGCGCGTAGCACTCCACCAGCTTCTCGCCCGGCTCGTACGGGCGGGTGGTCGCCGCCGGCAGCTTCACGATGGTCAGATCGACCGTCGAGCCGCGACTGTGTCCGGACTTCTCGGCGATGTAACCGTCCGCGAACAGCCTCGACTTGTCGACCAGGGGATAGAACTCCTTCTTCATCTCCTCGTCCTGGAGGTCCTTCGCCCAGCGCACGAAATGGTCGACGGCCCGCTGCGGCCGGTAGCAGTCGTAGACCTTCAGCGAGTAGCCCCGTGCGAGCAGCTTCACCTGGGCACGGTGCAGCGCCTCGGCGGCGGGCCGGGTCAGGATGCACAGCGGCTGGCGGTAGCCGTCGACCTTCTCGCCCACGAAGTTGTGCACCGTCGTGTAGCGCATCTCCTGGATGATCGTCCGGTCCACCGAGCTCAGTGCCACGAACTCCTTCGGAGCCTTCGGCTCCGGCCTGGCCTGCGCGGACGGTACGGCGGCGGTGGCGGCGAGCAGCCCGGCGGACGCCAGCACACCGACGGTACGGAATACGGAAGCAAGTCCTCTCATGTGCACCGTCTATCAGTTCCGCGGGGCACGGGAAAGAGTGATCGCGTACGGTCCTGTCGTGAAGGACTCCTACTGCTCCAGCTGCGGCGCCCGCTACGCCGAGACCGTCGACTGGCCCCGCACCTGCGCCGCCTGCGGCTCCGTCGCCTATCGCAACCCGCTGCCCGTCGCCATCACCCTCCTCCCCGCAACGGACGGGCAGGGAACGGGACTTGTCGTCATCACGCGCACGATCGAACCCGCCAGGGGCGAGGTCGCGCTCCCCGGCGGCTTCATCGACCACGCGGAGGACTGGCGCGACGCCGTCGTCCGCGAGCTGCGCGAGGAGACGGGGATCGAGGCGCCGGCGGGGGAGGTACGGCTCGCCGACGCACTCAGCTCCCCGGCCGGACACCTCCTCCTCTTCGGCCTGCTCCCGCCCCGCCCGGCCTCCGAACTGCCGCCCTCCGCCCCCACGGACGAGACCACCGGATGGCACCTGCTCCGCACCCCGGCCGAACTGGCCTTCCCGCTCCACACGGAGGCGGTGCGCCGCTGGTTCGCGGGGAGGTACACCCACGGAGCCTGAGGACGATCGGTACGGGTTCCTCGGAATCCCGACGAACACCGAGGAACCCGAGGGCCGTCACCCCGCCAGGCCCCGCACCCGCACCGGAAGCGCCACCTCCTCCGAACCTCCGTCCGTCACCCGCTCCACCACCACCCGGCCGTCCACGAGCCGCGACGCGTACCGCTCGATCTCGGCCTTCTCCCAACCGTCCCCGGTGTCCCGCACGACGAGCCCGCCTCCGGCCCGTCCGGCCGCCGGGGCCCACACCTCCAGCTCGAGCCCGCCGTCCGCGCCCCGCACGGGAATCACCGAACCCGCCCGCGCGAGCACCGGGATACGGGACGGGGGCGCGTCCAGCAGGACCTGCCCCGGTCCCTCGTACGCGCGCCCCGTCGCCGTGTCGTACCAGCGCCCGCGCGGCAGCCGCACCGCACGCCGGTCCGCGCCCGGGGCGAGGACCGGCGCCACGAGCAGCGCGTCGCCCACCAGGAACGCGTCCTCGCAGTCCCGCAACGCCCGGTCCTCCGGAGCGCCCCACCACACCGGCCTGACGTACGGCGCGCCGGTCAGCCGGGCGAGCTGGGAGAGCGTGACGAAGTACGGGCGCATCCGCTCCCGCTCGGCCAGCGCCACGCGCGCGTGCTCCAGGACCTCGGCGCCGAACTCCCACGGCTCACGCCGCCCCGCGTCGATGGCCGCATGCGTACGGAACAGCGGCAACCACGCCCCCAGCTGGAACCACCGCAGGAAAAGCTCCGGCGACGGACTCCCGTCGAAGCCGCCGACGTCCGGCCCCGAGTACGGCACCCCGCAGAGGCCCAGCCCCAGCACCAGCGACAGGGACGCCCGCAGCCCCGGCCAACCGGTCGACACATCACCGGACCAGGTCCCGCCGTACCGCTGCATCCCGGCCCAGCCCGAGCGCGAGAAGAGGAACGGCCGCTCGTCCGGCCGCAGCCGGCGCAGCCCCTCGTAGCCGGCCCTCGCCATCGTCAGCCCGTACACGTTGTGCGCCTCGCGATGGTCGCCGCCGCGCCCCTCCAGGGCGTGCCGGGACGAGCGCGGCAGCGTCTGGTCCCCGAAGGGGGAGAAGGAGACCGGCTCGTTCATGTCGTGCCAGATCCCGGAGAACCCCTGCGCGAGCCGCTCCTCGTACAGGCCGCCCCACCACTCCCTTACCGCCGGATCCGTGAAGTCCGGATAGACGCACTCGCCCGGCCAGACCACCCCGTGCACCTCGTTCCCGCGCCCGTCGCGAACGAACGCGCCGGCCGCCGAACCACTGTCGTAGAGCGTGTTCCCCGGCTCCGCCTTCACCGCCGGGTCCACGATCGACACCAGCCGCACCCCCTGCCCCCGCAGCTCGTCCGCGAGCCCCGGCAGATCGGGAAACCGTTCGCGATCCACCGTGAAGACCTGGTGCGCGTCGTAGTGGTCGATGTCCAGATGCAGCACGGACAGCGGAAGCCCCCGCTCGCGGTAGCCGTCCACCACCCGCCGCACCTCCTGCTCGCTGCCGAACCCCCAGCGCGCGTGCTGCGGACCGAGCGCCCAGGAAGGCGGCAGCGCCGGCGCACCCGTCAGGGCCGCCCAACCGTGCAGCACGCGCGCGGGGGTGCCGACCACGACCCAGGAGCGCAGTGGTCCGCCCCCCATCCGGACCTCGCTCGTCCCCGGCCGGTCGTGTCCGGAACCAGCGCCCTCCTCACCTTCGGTGAGGGTGACGCGGCCGTCCCAGGAGTTGTCGTGGAAGGCCAGATGCGTGCCCGCGTCCGAGACGACGAACTGCACCGGCATCGTGATGTACAGCGGATCGTCGCCGGGGGAGAAGCGCCCCTTGGGGTCGGTGTTCCACAGGCGGTACGAGCCGTCGCGCAGCCGCGGCCCCGCCGCCCGCCCGCCGAGCCCGAAGAACCGCGCGTCCGCAGGCACCTCGCTGCGCTGCACCCAGCGTGCCGGCCCGCCCGCGACCGGCTCCCACCAGCGCGGCGGCAGATCCCGCCGCAACACCACACCACCGGGCGTACGGATCTCCACCGCCCCGTGCCGGGACACCGCGACCGTCACCCGCTCCGACACGACCCGCCAACCGCCGTCGGTGTCCGGCTCCAGCTCCGCCCGAGGGTCCGGCTCCGGCGGCTCCCCGGCCAACGCGTACGACGGGAGCGGCTCCGCCCCGTCCCAGCCCCAGAAGACCGTGCCCCCGGCCGACACACTGATCCGCAGCGCCGAACGGGCGAACCGGATGATCCCTCCGCCCGGCAGCGGCTCCGCATCGCCCACCGGACCCGGCACCCGAGCCCGCTCCGTCCCTCTCGGCGGCAATCCCCACGCATCCGTACGACGCTGCCGCCACGCCGAACGCACCGCCCGCAACCCCTGCACCGATCCGAACACCCTCACCGAACGCACCAGCTCACGACCGTCCATGCAGCTCACCCTGCCATTCGGCAAGGCCCCCGCGCGGTTCGTTCAACTGTCGTTCACCCGTGGTGGGAGCACATATTCAGACGTCCGACCATGGGCGGGGAACCCTGGTGCGAAAGACGATCACATGGCATCGTCCCTGTCAGCCGCGTCACGCGCACACCCCAGCACGTGCGCGCGACACACGCAGACCCGCGTTACGCCCAGGGAGAGCCGCCCCATGACATCAGCGCACACCGAGCCGCTCTGGCAGCCGGACGAGGAACGCATCGCCGCCGCAGCGGTCACCCGCTTCCAGTCCTGGGCCGCCGAGCGCCACGGAGCCCCGGCCGAGGGTGGATACCCGGCCCTGCACCGCTGGTCGGTGGAAGAGCTGGAGTCGTTCTGGCAGGCCGTCGCCGAGTGGTTCGACATCCGCTTCTCCACCCCGTACGAGCGCGTCCTCGGCGACCGCTCGATGCCCGGCGCCGAGTGGTTCCCGGGCGCCACCCTCAACTACGCCGAGCACGCCTTGCGCGCCGCCGCGGAGCGCCCCCACGACCCGGCCCTGCTCCATGTGGACGAGACACATGAGCCGCGCCCGATCAGCTGGGCCGAGCTGCGCCGCCAGGTCGGCTCGCTCGCCGCCGAGCTCCGCGCCCTGGGCGTCCGCCCCGGCGACCGCGTCAGCGGATACCTCCCCAACATCCCGGAGGCGGTCACCGCCCTCCTCGCCACGGCCGCCGTCGGCGCGGTGTGGACCTCCTGCGCCCCCGACTTCGGCGCCCGCAGCGTCCTGGACCGCTTCCAGCAGGTGGAGCCGGTCGTCCTGTTCACCGTCGACGGCTACCGCTACGGCGGCAAGGAGCACGACCGCCGTGAGACGGTCGCGGAGCTGCGCGCGGAGCTCCCGACCCTCCGCGCCGTGATCCACATCCCCCTCCTCGGCACCGAGCCCCCCGAGGGAGCGCTCGCCTGGTCGGACCTGACCTCCGCCGACGTGGAGCCGGTCTTCGAGCAGGTGCCGTTCTCCCACCCGCTGTGGGTGCTGTACTCCTCCGGCACCACGGGCCTGCCCAAGGCGATCGTCCAGTCCCAGGGCGGCATCCTGGTCGAGCACGTCAAGCAGCTCGGTCTGCACTGCGACCTGGGCCCCGAGGACGTGTTCTTCTGGTACACCTCCACCGGCTGGATGATGTGGAACTTCCTCGTCTCCGGCCTGCTCACCGGCACCACCGTGGTCATCTACGACGGCAGCCCGGGCTACCCCGACACCGGAGCCCAGTGGCGGGTGGCCGAGCGGACCGGAGCGACGCTGTACGGCACCTCCGCCGCGTACGTCATGGCCTGCGCCAAGGCGGACGTCCACCCGGCGCGGGACTTCGACCTCTCGACGATCAAGTGCGTCGCGACCACCGGCTCCCCGCTCCCGCCCGACGGTTTCCGCTGGCTCCACGACGAGGTCCGCGAGGACCTGTGGATCGCCTCGGTCAGCGGCGGCACGGACGTCTGCTCCTGCTTCGCGGGAGCGGTCCCGACCCTCCCCGTCCACATCGGCGAGCTCCAGGCCGCCGGCCTCGGCACGGACCTGCAGTCCTGGGACCCGTCCGGCAAGCCGCTGGTCGGCGAGGTCGGCGAACTGGTCGTCACCAACCCGATGCCGTCCATGCCGATCCACTTCTGGAACGACCCGGACGGCAGCCGCTACCGCGACAGCTACTTCGAGATGTTCCCCGGGGTCTGGCGCCACGGCGACTGGATCACCATCACGGACCACGGCTCGGTCGTCATCCACGGCCGCTCCGACTCCACGCTGAACCGCCAGGGCGTACGGATGGGCAGCGCGGACATCTACGAGGCCGTCGAACGGCTCCCGGAGATCCGCGAATCCCTCGTCATCGGCCTCGAAGAGCCGGACGGCGGCTACTGGATGCCGCTCTTCGTCCACCTCGCGGAGGGCGCGACGCTGGACGAGGCGCTGATCGCCCGCATCAAGCAGACGATCCGCACCGAACTCTCCCCGCGCCACGTCCCCGACGACATCATCGAGATCCCCGCGGTCCCGCACACCCTCACGGGCAAGCGCATCGAGGTCCCGGTCAAGCGCCTCCTCCAGGGCACCCCGATGTCCAAGGCGGTCAACCCGGGCTCGGTCGACAACATCGACCTGCTCGCCTTCTACGAGAAGCTGGGACGCGACCGGGCGAAGTGATTCGTACGCCGTAGGGGATGGGCTCGCTTTCCGGATCCCGTCCCCTACGGGTGGAGGAGAGCCACTACCCCCCGTACGTCGCCTGAGCCTCGCCCAGCACCTCCGCGAAGTCCGAGGCCAACCGCCCGGCGGCCGCCACCTCCAGCGCCGCCGTCGTGATCCGCACCGCCGTCGGCGTCGCGATACGGAACCGCGCCCCTGCCGCGACCCACCACCCCCGCGTCCGCAGCCCGTTGACGACGGCCGACTCGTCCCGCACCGGCACCCACACGTTCAGCCCGCTCCGCCCGACGGCCGCGATCCCATGGCCCGCCAGCGCGTCGATCAGCGCCGTGCGCCGCGAGGTGTACGCCGCCTCACCGGCCGCCACCAGCCGCGTCACCTCCGGGTCCGCGAGCAGCCCGGCCGCGGTCTCCTGCAGGACGTGACTGACCCAGCCGGACGTCATCAGCATCCGCCCGTCGTGCCGTGCCAGCGTCGCCGCGTCACAGGCGAGCCCGGCCCACCTGAGGTCGATCCCCAGGTGCTTGGACGCGGTCCGCACCTGCGCCCATCGTTCGAGACCGGCCGCGGCCAGGGTGAAGGCCGGTGCCCCCGCGATGTCGGCGTTGTGGTCGTCCTCCACGACGAGGACCGTGGGGAACTCCCTGAGCACCGCCACCAGTTCGTCCCGCCGCGCCTCGGTGACGTACGCGCCCGTCGGGCACTGCCCCCGCGGGCTGCACACCACCGCCCGCACCCCGGCCCGCAGCGCCGTCCGCAGGGCGTCGGGCACCAGGCCCTCTCCGTCCACGGCGACCGGCACCATCCGCAGCCCCAAGGCCGGTACGAGGTCCAGCAGATGATGGAACCCGGGGTCCTCGACCGCCACCGCGTCCCCCGGCCGCAGCTCCGTGGAGAGCAGGCGCGCGATGCAGTCCAGCGCGCCGTGCGCGAACGTCACATGGTCCGTCGGAACCCCGTCCCGCGCGAACCAGGCCCGGGTCAGCTCCTCCAGGGCGGGGAGCCGGGGAGCCGCGCGGTGGGATCCGTACACCGGGGGCACGAGGGCCGGCGGCCGTAGATCCGGCATGAACGCGGGGTCGGGATGGCCGCCCGCCAGGTCCACCAGACCGGCGGGGACCCGAGGCGGGCGCCGCGAGGCCACCGACGGCGCCTCCGAGACCACGGTCCCGCCCCGCCCGCGTGTCATCACGACGCCCCGCTGCCGCAGTTCCTTGTACGCGGTGGCGACCGTGCCGGGACTGACCCCGAGCTCGCCCGCGAGCCGGCGGACCGGAGGCAGCGCGTCCCCCGGGCCGAGCCCACCCTCGGACACGGCCTGTTCAACGGACGCGGCAATTCCCTTGGCCGTCGTCCCGACAATCGAATATTGTGTTGCCACGTACTGAACTATGTATCAATACAATGCTCTGGTCAAGGGGGAACCGAGTGAGCCGTCGAACTCCGAGGCACAACACCGTCCTGAACCGCATACCCGGCGGCCGCGACGGCCGCCGCATGCTCCTCGTCAGCATCATCGACAAGATCGGCACCGGCCTCTGGGCCGGCTGCACCGTCCTCTACTTCACCTACGTCTCCGGGCTCGGCCTCGGTCAGGTCGGCCTCCTCATGACGATCTCCGGCGGCGTCGGCATCGCCGGCGCCCCGCTCGCCGGGCGCCTCGCCGACCGCTTCCCGCTCGTCCGGATCATCGTCGGCGCCCAACTCATGCGCGGCGCCGCCCTCCTAGCCCTCCTGACCACCGACAACTTCCTTCTGCTGACGCTCTACTCCGCACTCGGCGCCCTCCCCGACCGCGCGGGCAGCGTCCTCATCAAGCTGTACGCGGCCCGCCTCGCCGGCTCCGACCGCGTCCGCTACCAGGCCATCCAACGCACCACCGTCAACATCGGCTGGTCCATCGGCGGCCTCGGCGCGGCCGCCGCACTCGCCACCGGCAGCAGCCGCGCCTACGGACTGCTCCTCATCGGCAATGTCGTCACCTACCTCGTCATCGCCGTCCTCACCCTGCGCTGCGCCGAACCCCCCGCCCCCTCCCGCATCGCCGCCACCTCCACCGCGGCGGACGACCGAGCGGCCGTCGCCCCCACCACCCCCTGGCGCGACCGCACCTTCCTCGCCTACACGGCCACCGACGCCGCCCTCTTCCTCGACGACACGATCCTCCAGGTCGCCATCCCCCTCTGGATCGTCCACGCCACCGCCGCACCCGTCGGGCTCGCCCCACTGCTGCTGGTCCTCAACACCGTCCTGGTCGTGCTCTTCCAAGTCCCGCTCGCCCGGTTCGGCGCCACGGCCAAGGCCGCACGGCGCCTCCTCGTCCCGCTCGCCGGCCTCTTCGTCGTCGGCACCCTCGCCCTCGCCGCCTCCGCGGCCGGCGGACGCGCCCTCGCCATCACGGCCCTCGTCGTCGCCGTCATCGCCCTCACCTTCGCCGAGATCGTCCACGCGACCTCCTCCTGGGAACTCTCCGTCGCCCTGGCCCCCGCCGAAGCACAGGGCGCCTACCTCGGCGTCCACGGGCTCGCCCAGTCCACCCAGCGATTCGCAGGCCCCCTGCTCGTCACCGGCGTCATGGCCGCAGGCGCGCTCGCCTGGCCCCTCCTCGGACTCGGCCTCGTCGCCGCGGGCGCGGCGCAGCACCGCCTGATCCGCGACCGGATCCCCAAGCCGTCACTGTCAGTGGCACCGGTTACGGTGAGTGAGCACTGATCGACAGCGCTCAGGGGGAGACATGACACGACCCGGCACCGCCACGACCCTGCGCCGCGCCCTGCGCCGCGAAGTCCCCAGCACCGTCGGCCTCCTCGCCGACGAGGACGACTTCACCGCCATGCGCCGGTACGACACCTTCGTCTTCGACGACCACCCGGCCTACCTCCGCCAGATCGAGGGCCTGCTCAAGTCACTCGCGGGCCAGGGCGGCCACACCACCGTTGCCCTCTTCGACCCCGAGGAGTACGCGCAGTACTGCGAAGACACCGGCATCGACCCCGACCGCCCCGCCAGCCGCAGCCGTTTCACCGCCGAACTCGCCGCCACCGGAGCCCGCATCCCCTATACCGGCCAACCCATGACCAACCTCGTCCCCACCCTCATCGACGCCGCCGTCCGCCGCGCCACCTGGGAGTACGCCGCCCTGCTCCTCACCGACACCGGCGACTGCGCCGACTGCGGACAGGACATCGGCCACGCCGCCTTCGACCGGGCCTCCCACCTGCTCATGCGCCTCCTCGAAGCCGCCGGCCCCGGCACCCACCACCTGGTCTGCAGCGTCCCCGCCGCGGACGAACAACTCCTCGCCGTACTCCACGCCACGCGCGACCAGCACGGACCCGCCCACCTCGACAGCGGCGCCGGAGCCGAATTCGCCACCGTCCTCGCCGCCGGCATCGCCCACGACAGCCCCGGGGGAGTGGTCCTGCGCACCACGATCCCCGGCGCACGCGACCGACTCCACGGCTGGCGCCTCACCCGGGGCACCCTCCACCCCCTCACCGAAGCCGAGGTGTTCAGCGCCTACTGCACCGACGCCCACACCGGAGAACCACTCCCACCCGAACCCCACGTCGACTACCGCGCCGGCTTCCCCGTCACCCCCGAGGACGACGACTGGCCCACCCACCACTGACGCGGAAGGGGCTCCCCGCCACACATGTGACGGGAAGCCCCTTCAACGACCACGACGTACCGGGATCACTCCCCGGACAGCACCGCCTGCGCGGCCACCCGGGCCTCCTCGGCCGTGTCCGCCGCACGAGCCGCCGCGGCGGCACGCTCGCACTGCGCCAGCGTGTACTTCGCGAGCGTCGCCCGCACATACGGAATCGACGCGGCACCCATCGACAGAGAGGTGACACCCAGACCCGTCAGCACACAGGCCAGCAGCGGATCCGAAGCGGCCTCGCCACAGACACCACAGCTCTTGCCCTCGGCCTTGGCCGCCTCGGCGGACAGCGCCACGAGGTCGAGCAGCGCCGGCTGCCACGGATCCTGCAGCCGCGACACGGCCCCGACCTGACGGTCGGCGGCGAAGGTGTACTGAGCCAGGTCATTGGTGCCCAGCGACAGGAACTCCACCTCCTGCAGGATCGAACGCGCCCGCAGAGCGGCGGAGGGAATCTCCACCATCGCGCCGAACTTCGCCTGCAGCCCCGCCTCACGGCACGCGTCGGCGAAAGCCTTCGCGTCCGTACGGTCGGCCACCATCGGCGCCATGACCTCGAGGTACACCGGCAGACCCTCGACGGCCTTCGCCAGCGCCGTCAGCTGCGTCCGCAGCACCTCGGGGTGGTCGAGCAGCGAACGCAGACCCCGGACACCCAACGCCGGGTTCGGCTCGTCCGCCGGCGTCAGGAAGTCGAGCGGCTTGTCCGCACCGGCATCCAGCACCCGCACGACCACACGACCCTCGGGGAACGCCTCGAGCACCTTGCGGTACGCCTCGATCTGCTTCTCCTCAGACGGAGCCTTCTTGCTGTCGTCCAGGAAGAGGAACTCCGTACGGAACAGACCGACGCCCTCGGCCCCGGCCTCCACCGCGGCCGGCACATCGGCGGGACCACCGACATTGGCAAGCAGCGGCACCTTGTGCCCGTCCGAGGTCGCGCCCGGACCGCTGGACGCGGCGAGCGCGGCCTTGCGCTCGGCGGCGGCCGCCGTCATCCGCTCCTTACGCTCCTCGGTCGGCTCCACGAAGATCTCGCCCGTGGAACCGTCCACCGCGATGACCGTGCCCTCGCCGATCTCACCGGCGCCCGGCAGAGCGACCACGGCCGGCACACCCAGCGCCCGCGCGAGGATCGCGCTGTGGCTGGTCGGCCCGCCCTCCTCGGTGACGAAACCGAGGACAAGCGTCGGGTCGAGCAGCGCCGTGTCCGCGGGAGCCAGGTCTCGCGCGATCAGCACATACGGCTCGTCGCTGTCCGGCACACCCGGCATCGGCACGCCCAGCAGACGCGCGACGATACGGTTCCGCACATCGTCGAGGTCGGCCACGCGTCCGGCCATGTACTCACCCGCGCCCGCGAGCAGCTCGCGGTAATGGGAGAAGGCGTCGTAGATACCGCGCTCGGCCGTGCTGCCGACCGCGATCCGACGGTCGACGTCGGCGATGAGCTCCGGGTCCTGGGCGATCATCGCCTGGGCCTCCAGCACGTGCTGTGCCTCGCCCCCGGCAAGATTGCCGCGCGCAATCAGGTCGGCAGCCACAGCTTCCACGGCCTGGCGGGCGCGCCCCTGTTCGCGCTCCGCCTCCTCGGCGGGAATCTGCTTGGCCGGCGGTTCCAGCACCGCCGTGCCCATGTGCCGGACCTCGCCGATCGCCACTCCGTGGCTGACGCCGACGCCTCGCAGCGTTGTCTCCATCTCACCCGTCTCCGATTGAGCGGCGGCACCCGGCCGCCGCGTTGAAGGTCGAACTCGTGGTCGTCACGAGGACGATGCCGGCCTCAGTTCCAACTGAAGAGCTGGTCGTCGGCCTTCACGTCGCCGCTGTCGACGACATCGGAGAGAGAGTCGGCGGTGGCCTCCAGGGCCACGACGGGGCAGATGGGGGACTTGCCGGCGGCCTCGACCTCGACCGGGTTCCAACGGACGACGGCCTGTCCTCGCGTCACGGTGTCCCCCTTGTTCACGAGCAGCTCGAAGCCCTGCCCGTTGAGCTGAACGGTGTCGATCCCGAGGTGGGTCAGCACTCCGTGGCCCTCGCCGTCGACGACGACGAACGCATGCGGGTGCAGAGAGACGATGACGCCGTCGACCGGAGACACGGCCTCCGACGGCTCACGTACGGGGTCGATGGCGGTGCCGGGTCCGACCATCGCGCCGGAGAAGACCGGGTCGGGTACAGCGGCGAGACCGATGGCGCGTCCAGCAAGTGGCGACGTCACGGTTGTCATGGGAAGCCTCCCAGGGGCGGAGATTGTGTGGCGCCGTCACTGCCTGTCCTGGACGGCGTACTGTTCAGAAGCGTATGTCATACGAAGTCCTAGTTCCGCACGAGACGTACCAGTTGGCGGACCTAGGGACTAGCCGGAAACGATTTGCCTCTACTGACGGTGGGATGTACTGTCGTACTCCTGCTTGACCCCAACGCGGCTTTGAGTCGTGGGTCGGCAGCACCTATCAAGCCAGATCCTAACCCCAGTGGTCTACACCTCTGCATGTCCGCGGAGGGGTGGTCAGGGGGAGTGAGAAAGCCTGGTAGTGTTTGACCCCGCCGCAAGGGAAAGCGCGAAAAGCGAATTCCGGAAACGGCAAGCCCGCTCCAGCGGGTGGCAGAAACGGAAATCGGATCTGCTAAGCTGGAAACACGAAAGACCGAAGGGAAAAGCCCGGAGGAAAGCCCGAGAGGGTGAGTACAAAGGAAGCG
>NZ_JBHTTQ010000157.1:0-12479 GCF_042794475.1 Streptomyces sp. NPDC056527 | reverse complement strand
CCCCTTTTCCGTGCGCGTCCTGGGAGGCGGTCTAGCTCTTGGAGCAGCTGGGCAGGCTCTTCGTGTCGCCCTTGCGGAGCTTCTCCAGCGACTTCGTCGCGTCGTCGATGGTGTCCACCTTGATGAGGGTGAGACCGTCGGGGATGTCGGAGGCGGCCGCCTCGCAGTTGTCGGCCGGGGTGAGGAAGTACTCGGCGCCCGCGTTGCGCGCGCCGACCAGCTTCATCTCGATACCGCCGATCGGGCCGACCTTGCCCTTCTCGTCGATCGTGCCGGTACCGGCGATGAACTTGCCGTCGGTGAGGCTCTCGGGCGTCAGCTTGTCGACGATGCCGAGCGCGAACATCAGACCGGCGCTGGGCCCGCCGACGTCGGCGAGCTTGATGTCGACGGTGAACGGGAAGACGTGGTCGGTGCCGGCCTGGATGCCGACGATCGCCCGGTCGCCCTCCTGGGACTTCACCGTGGTGATCGTGACCTTCTGGGTGGCGGTGGGCTCCTTGCCGGCCTTCTCGGCCGCGGCCGCCTCCTTGGCGGGGACGATCGTGAACTCGACAGGATCGCCCGGCTTGCGCTTGGTGACCTGTGCGGCGACGTCGCCCGGCTCCTTCACGGCGACACCGTCGACGGACTTGATGACGTCCCCGGCGTGCAGCTCGCCCTCGGCCGGGCTGTCCTTCACGACGGTGGCGACGACGACCCTGGTGGTCACCGGGATCTTCAACTCGTTGAGGGCGGCGACCTTGGCGCTCTCCTGGGACTGGGAGAACTCCTCGGCGTTCTCCTGGCTCGACTCCTCCTCCGTCTTGCCGTCCGGGTAGAGGGTCTCCTTGGGGACCACGACGTTGTCGTGGGCGAGCCAGCCGTAGACGGCCTCGACCACGTTCATGCGGTAATCCGCACTGGTGACGCGGACCGTCGTCATGTTGAGATGCCCGTCCGTGGGGTACGTCTTGTGACCCGAGATCTGGAGGACGGGCTCGCCACGGGCCTCCCCGAGGGTGTTGACCGTCGGACCGGGGCTCATCTCCGCGTACGGGACCGGCACCAGGACGCCCACACAGAGCAGAGTGATCAGGACCAGGGTGGAGGCGAGCATCGTCGCGGTGCGGCGTGGCATGGAACGACAGTACGGGACCGGTCTGTGAGTGCACCTGTGGGGCGGGTCCGTACGAGGCGGCCGGCGGTGGCGGATCAGCCGGAGACGTGGCTACTGGGTACGGGGGACGGCGTGGTCGCCGCGGTCATCTGAGGGTCGGCGCCCGGGATACCGGAATGGGAACGTTCCATCGCGTCCCGGAACCGTGCGTAGCCGGCGAGCTCGGCCACGTCCCCGATGGTCTTGTTCCTCTGGGCCCAGCTTCCCCATATCGCCGCGCCGACGACTGCGAAAAGCGGAATCAGCAACCAGGCGAGCGCTGCCATCCCGACCTCCCATCCCCAATGAGCGACCGCAATCGGCCGGGACCCGGCCGATCAGCAGATTAACGATCTGCAGCATCAACGCTGCTGCCAGGGGGGCGGTTACGCAAATCGGGGCGTCCGACTACACGACGTCGGCGCGGCGCCTTGCCAAGGATCCTGAGCACTGACCTGGGGCGCGCGCTCGGCAGGAGCCGCCCCTCCCCCGGACTCCGTCCGGGGGGGGACCCCCAGACCCGGGGCGGGCGCTCAGCAGGAGCCGACCCTCCCCCAGACTTCGTCCGGGGGGACCCCCAGACCCGGGGCGCGCGCTCAGCAGGAGCCGACCCTCCCCCAGACTTCGTCCGGGGGGACCCCCAGACCCGGGGCGCGCGCTCAGCAGGAGCCGACCCACTCCTCGGTGCCGTCGGAGAAGGTCTGGTGCTTCCAGATGGGGACCTCGTGCTTGAGGTCGTCGATCAGCTTGCGGCAGGCCTCGAAGGCCTCGCCGCGGTGGGGGCAGGAGACCGCGACGACGACCGCGAGGTCGCCCACCTGCAGATCGCCCACCCGGTGGACGGCGGCCAGCGCGCGGACCGGGTAGTCGGCGACGACCTTCTCGGCGACCCGGCGCAGCTCCGCCTCGGCGGACGGGTGGCTGGAGTACCCGAGCGCATCGACGTCCGCGCCGCCGTCGTGGTTGCGCACGGTGCCCACGAAGAGGGTCGTGCCCCCGGCCGCGTCGTCGCCGACGGCCCGGAAGACCTCGTCGATGGAGAGCGGGGTGTCACGGATCGCGAGCAGCTTGATCGGGTCGGCTGCGACCTGCTCGCCGGGATGGTCATGGGTGCGTGCCATGGAGCCCATGGTGCCGTACCGCACGGACATCCCGGAATAGCGCTTTCGACCGGTGGGACGGACCCTCCGTAGGAGGGTCCTACATGCCGCGCCGCTTCCGCATCTGGCGCACGAGCGCCGCCGTGCCCAGCAGCGCCACCGTCGCACCGGCCGCGCCCGCCGCCGTCGCGTCCTTGCGGCCGAGTCGCCGGCCCGCGACCGTGTGCCGGCCCTCGACCTCCTCCAGGAGCGCGGCGAGCACCTCCTCGTTGGTCCACTGCGGCCGCCAGCCGGCATCGTGCAGCCGTCCTACGCTGACCACCCAGGGGTGCATGGTGTACGCCAGGTCCCCCGCCGGGGAGGGCGTGAGCCCGATCCGGTGCAGCCGGGCCGCCGCGCCGAGGGCGACCGCGGAGGGGAGCTCCATGCGCCGGATCCCGGAGAGCTCCTCGACCTCCTCCTGCTCCAGCCATCCGTCGCAGCCGACCGCCAACTCGCCGTCGACCTTCTCCAGGGCCGCGTACTCCAGCGCGCTGACCAGGTCGTCGACGTGGCAGAACTGCCAGGTGGGGCGGGATCCGGCGACGACGAGAAGCCGCGGCGACTCGAAGTAGCGGGTCAGGGCCGTGTCCGTACCGCCGACCAGGACCGCGGGCCTGACCACGGTGACGTGCAGCCCCGGGTGAGCGCGCGGCGCGCGCCGGCCGAGCCGCTCGATCTCCAGCAGATCGCCGACGCCGGTCGCCTCCGCGGTCGCCCGCAGCTCGGCGTCCTCGGAGAGCGGGATGTCGTTGTCGGGCAGCGCGCCGTAGACCATCGCGGAGGTGCAGAGCACCACCCGGTGGACTCCCGCCGCCGCCGCGGCGGTGAGGACGGTCTGGGCGCCGCGCACGTTGTAGGCCGTTCGGGCGGCGGCGTCCGACTCCAGGTCGAGGTCGACGGCCAGGTGCACGACGACGTCGGCGCCGCGCAGCTTCTCGGCGATCGCCGGGTCGCGGACGTCGAGGATGTGCCACTGCGCCTCCGAGACCTCGCCGCGGCGCTCGTCGATGGCGATGACCTGCTTGATCTCCTCCGAGGCGGCAAGGCGCCTGGTCAGCAGGTCGCCGACTCCGGAGGCGGCGCCCGTGACCGCGACCACGGGGCCGCGCCCGGCGGGCCGGGTCGAGATGTTTCGCGCTGCGCGAACCTGAGGATCTGGGGAACTCACCGGGCGTCTCCAGCGGTTGTCTTCAGTACGTACACGAATGACGCGTACGTACCAGGTGGCGTCCATCCTGCCGCAGGCCACGGCCCGGCGGAGCACCGAGCCCATATCCGGCCCGGATGTCTACGCTGGTGGTGTGTAGCGGGCAGTCGCCGTCGGCAGGAAGCCGGCGGCCCTACGAGCCGAGGAAACCTGTGAGTGACACCCCATTCGGATTCGGCCTTCCGCCGGAGGAGCCGGAGAACGGCGACGAGGGCAAGAAGAAGGACCCCGCCGGAGGTGGCCAGGGGTCCGGTGGTCAGGGCGGTGGGAACCCGTTCGGGGCCAATCCGTTCGGCTTCGGCGGTCTGCCGGGCATGGGCGGTCCCGGTGGGGCGGACAATCCGTTCGCCGCGATGTTCGGCTCGCTGAACCCCAACGACCTGGGCGCGGCGTTCCAGCAGCTCGGCCAGATGCTCTCGTACGAGGGCGGCCCCGTGAACTGGGACATGGCCAAGCAGATCGCCCGCCAGGTGGTCGCGCAGGGCACGCCCGACGGCACCAAGGACGCCAGTGTGGGTCCGGCGGAGAAGGCGGCGGTCGAGGAGGCCGTGCGCCTGGCCGACCTGTGGCTGGACGGTGTGACCTCGCTGCCCTCGGGGGCGAGCACGTCCGTGGCGTGGAGCCGCGCGGAGTGGGTCGAGGCGACGCTGCCGGCCTGGCAGCAGCTGGTGGACCCGGTGGCCGAGCGGGTCGGCTCGGCGATGGGTGATGTGCTGCCCGAGGAGATGCAGGCCATGGCCGGCCCGCTGATCGGCATGATGCGCTCCATGGGCGGCGCGATGTTCGGTCAGCAGATCGGGCAGGCCGTCGGCGCGCTCGCGGGCGAGGTCGTCGGTTCGACCGATGTCGGTCTGCCGCTGGGCCCGGCCGGCAAGGCGGCGCTGCTGCCGCTGAACATCGAGTCCTTCGGCAAGGACCTGGGTGTCCCCAAGGACGAGGTGCGGCTGTACCTGGCCCTGCGCGAGGCCGCCCACCAGCGGCTCTTCGCCCATGTGCCGTGGCTGCGCTCGCATCTGTTCGGCGCTGTCGAGGGCTACGCCCGTGGGATCAAGGTCGACACCTCGAAGCTGGAGGAGGCTGTGGGTCAGCTCGACCCGACGCACCCGGAGCAGCTTCAGGAGGCGCTGCAGCAGGGCATGTTCCAGCCCGAGGACACGCCGGAGCAGAAGGCCGCTCTGGCCCGTCTGGAGACGGCGCTCGCGCTGGTCGAGGGCTGGGTGGACGCGGTGGTCCACGAGGCCGCGAAGTCCCGGCTCACCTCGGCGGACGCGCTGCGCGAGACGCTGCGCCGGCGCCGGGCGAGCGGCGGTCCCGCCGAGCAGACCTTCGCGACGCTGATCGGTCTCGAACTGCGTCCGCGCCGGCTGCGGGACGCCTCCCGGCTGTGGGCCTCTCTCACGGACGCGCGCGGTGTCGACGGCCGTGACGACCTGTGGCAGCACCCGGACATGCTGCCGACGGCGTCCGATCTGGACGACCCGGACGGCTTCGTCCACCGCGAGCATCTCGACTTCTCGGAGCTCGACAAGATGCTGGGCGAGGCGGCCCGCGGTGACGGCGACGACGAGGGCAAGGACGACGGCGCCAAGTGAGCCTGCACGACGACGCCGTTCTCGTACTGAAGGCGTACGAGTCGAACGGAGCGCAGGACGAGCTGCGCCAGACCTATCTGGACCACCTCGCGGCGCACGGGGACGGGATGTGGAAGGCCTGCGAGGCCGGGCATCTGACGGCCAGTGCGCTGGTGGTGGACCCGAAGCGCGGGCGGGTTCTCCTGACGCTGCACAAGAAGCTCGGCATGTGGCTGCAGATGGGCGGCCACTGCGAGCCGGGGGACGCGACGCTGGCGGACGCGGCGCTGCGGGAGGCGACGGAGGAGTCCGGCATCCCCGGCCTCACGCTGCTGTCCGGTGGCCCCGTGCGGCTCGACCGGCACCCGATCCCGGCGCCGTGTCACTGGCATCTGGACGTGCAGTACGCGGCGCTGGCCCCGGCCGGTGCGGTGGAGGCCATCAGCGAGGAGTCGCTGGACCTGCGCTGGTTCGCGTACGACGAGGTGGCGTCCGTGGCCGACACCTCGGTGGTGCGGCTGCTGGAGGGCACCCGCGCCCGCCTCTAGACCATGAGTAAGGGGCGGCCTCCATGGGAGGCCGCCCCTTACCTGTGTCTGGTGCCCGGTACGTCAGTTCCAGGCGTTGTTCTGGTTCTGCGCGTGCGAGCCGTGCTGGCCCGCACCGAACTGGGCGGCGATGCCCTGGCCGATGGCCGCGTTCTGCGGCGGCATGACCTCGCTGGGCTGGACGAGGGCGAAGCCCTGTCCGAGGAAGCTGAGCTCCCAGCCCTCGCCCGTGTCGCCACGGCGGCGACGGATGCTGGAGTTGTGCGTCTGCGCCTGCATCTGCACCCGCAGCCCGGTGGACCAGGCGACGATCGCGTCCGCGTCGACGTTGACGTACTTGTCCGGCGTGACGTGCATCATCAGCGGCTGACCGGAGGTCATCAGGGCGACCTTGCCGCGGCCGGAGATGTTCAGCTGGTACTTGCCGGAGCCGGAGATGCCGTACTGGCTGTCCACGGCGATGACCTCGGTGTGCAGGGTCGAGTCCAGCGCCAGGACGTAGGCGCTGTCGACGGTCATGCCCTCCTGCTCGACCTCCACGACGTGGATGTACTGGGCGAGGTTGGCGAAGTAGACCGTCCCCTGGCCGGAGCAGCGCATGAGGTCGAGGCCCTCACCGGTCCGGGCCTGGGCGCGTCGCTGGCTGGGCGTCTGGTACTCGCCGTCGAAGTCGACCAGGCCCTGGTAGGCGACCATGGCGCCCTTGCGGGCGAGGATGTCGTCCGAGCCGTTCAGGGCGACCCGCAGCAGCTGCGGGTTCTGGATGACGTACCGTTCCTGGCTCTGCTGCTCGGCGTAGTTGAAAAGCGGGCTCTGCATGGTGTGTTCTCGCTCCCCCTCAGCCCCGGATCCGCAGGCGGTCGGTGCTGTCCTCGCTCGGCTGTACGACGACGATGCCCTGGCCGGAGAAGGCCATCTGGTACGCCTCGCCGCTGCCCCGCCCGATCAGGGAGGAGGCCTTGAAGCTGCGCTTGCCCTTGACCTTGAGCGCCGGCGACCAGGCGACGAGCGCGTCGGGGTCGACGTACGTCTCGTCCTCGCCGCGGCCGCAGTCGACGACGATCGGCGTGCCGCGCGAGGTCAGGGCGACCCAGCCGGTACCCGCGATCTCGACGTTGAACAGGCCCTGTCCGGCGAACTTGGCGAGGCCCTTGACCTTCTCGACGCCCCACTGGAGGTGGGCGTCGAAGGCCAGCAGGTTGGTGCCGTTGACCGACAGCGAGTCGTTGTTGAGGTTGATCACGACGACGTCCGCGCCGTAGTCGGCGAGGTAGAGCAGGCCGTCGCCCGAGCACTTCATGATGGGCGCGCCCTCGCCGGTGACCCACTGCTGGGCGACCTGGCGGGCGGCGGGCGGGTTGGGCTCGTAGGTGACGAAGCCCTCGTAGGCGACCATCGAGCCGGTGCGTGCGTAGAGGTCCTGGCCGGAGGCCATGGCGACCTTGAGCATCGTGCGGCCGTGGTTCTCCATCCGGGCCGCCATCGGGGTCGGGGCGAAGCCCGCGAGTTGCTGGTTCATGTGTCGGGCTCCCTCAGACCTCGTACGGCTGGACGACGATGAAGTTGCCGGGGGCGCCCCGGAACTGGAGGTTGACCGTCTCCCCGCTGTGTCCGGGGTACGCGTTGCGGCGTAGCCGGACCTGGCTGGAGATGATCACCTGCGACGCGGACGACCAGGCGACGACGGCGTTGCAGTCGGCGAAGGTGGTCGGCGTGACGGGCAGGACGACCGGGGTGCCGTGCGTCTTGACGACGACCGTGCCGGTGCCCTGGAACTGCATGGTGAACAGGGCGCCGCCGGGGATGCCGTGCCCCTCGACCCTCCGTACTTCGTACTGGAGGGACTCGTCGAAGGCGAGCACGTTCTCCGCGGAGACGCAGATGCCGTCGCCCTGGAGCTCGATCGGGTGGAGGTGGGCGCCTTCCTCGGCGAGGAAGACCTGGCCTCGGCCGGTGCAGCGCATCAGCTGCATCTCCTGACCGGTGGCGTTGCCGACGATCCGGCCGGTGAACCCGGCTCCCTTGTGGCTGAAGTCGACCTTGCCCTGGTACATGACCATGCTGCCCTGGCGGGCGAGGACGGGGACGCCGCCCATCTGCAGGTCGACCCGCATGAGCTGCTGGTTCTGCGGGGTCCAGCGGGCGCCGGTCGCGGTCTCCTTGTACGGCTGGAGCGCGGCGGCGAGCCCGGCGCCGGTGGCGGGCACTCCCTGCGGGACGCCCATCTGGCCCGGGGGCATCCCCGGAGGCGTACCGGGAGGCTGCTGGCCGAACTGAGGCTGTCCGTACGGCGCCGGGGCGGGCTGACCGTACGCGGGCTGACCGTACGGCGGGGCCTGGCCCGGGACCTGCCCGAACTGGGGCTGCTGGGGCTGCTGCGGCATCGGCTGCTGCTGCGGCTGGCCGTACGGGGACGGCGCGGGCGCGGGGGCGGCCGGCGGGGCCATGGGCGCGGCCATGGTGGGGGCCGCGTGCACCGGCGGGACCGGGGCTTGCGGCGCGGGAGCGGGCACCGGAGCGGCGGGCGCCCCGAACGCCGGCGCGGCGGCGCCCTGCGGAGGCGGGGCGAACCCGGGGGCTCCCTGCGGTGCCTGGGCGGCGGGCTGTTCCTCGGCGACCTCGCCGCCGAAGTTCTTCAGCAGCGCGTCGAGGCCACCGTCGAAGCCCTGCCCGATGGCCGCGAACCGCCAGACGTCCTTGAGGTAGAAGTCGCCGAGCATGACGGCGCGCTCGGTGGAGAACTCGGCGCCCGTGAACGGGTAGCGGACGACCTCTTCACCGCCCGCCACGATCCGGATGTAGCCGGGACCGATCTGCGACATCTGGCCGGCACCGTCGATGGTCGCGGTGAACGACAGCTTGTGGATGTTCGCCGGAATGCGGTCCAGCGTGACACGGAAGGACTCGGTGTCGCCCGACTGCGTGCCGAGCAGCTGAATGGACTCCTCCGGCGACTTCGGTTGGTTGAAGAAGATGAAGTACCGGTCGTCCGACAACTGCTCGTTGGCGTCGAGGCCGAAACAGCTGATGTCGAAGGTCAGTCCGGGCGCGGAGATCTGTACTCCGACGTACAGATCGGTCCCCGGTGTCAGATCACTGATCTTGGCCTTGTGGCCGCGTTGGAATTCCCTGGCCATGCGTAACGACCGTCCCCCATCCCGAATGTGAATGCGTCGCGCCAGGCTAACGGCTGTACGTGACATTGAGCCAAGCTGGTACGCATTCGGTACAGGATTGACGAGCGGGGCGAGCGGGGTGCTACTCCCCGCGTGCGGCGGGCAGCTGCGGCAGCCGGTCCGCCGCGACCACGCCTTCGAGGTATCCGCGGGCCCGTTCGGTGCGCGGGTACGCCTCCAGGAGCCGCCAGAACCGGGGGCCGTGGCCCGGCACGAGGAGGTGGGCCAGCTCGTGCACGAGGACGTAGTCGACGACGTACTCGGGCATCCCCTGGAGTCGGTGCGACAGGCGGATGCTGCCTTCCGAGGGGGTGCAGGAGCCCCAGCGGGTGTTCTGATTGGTCACCCAGCGCACGGACGTCGGCCGTGCGCGGCCGGCGAAGTACTGCTCCGACAACCGCTCGGCACGCTCGGTGAGTTCGCTGTCGCCGAGGAGCCGCTTGCTCTCCTGGGCCGCCAGTTTGTCCAGCATGACCGTCACCCAGCGCTGCTCCTCCGCCTCGGACATCCGGGCCGGGATGAGCACGATGGTCCGGTCGCCCTCACGGTAGGCGGAGACGGTTCTCCTCCGCCGGGAGCTTCTGCGGACCTCGACCGCACTCGTCCCCGAGCCGCGGGGCGGTTCGCTTGTCACGCTGCGCTGTGGGTCGGCGGGCACGGCCCCGACGTTACCCGCTGTCAGCATGGGAAGTCCCGCCTCCGGGACGGTTCGGCCGTGATGCCGTCACACGGTGCACCATTTGAATGATTAATACCCCTCCCCTGTGGACAACTTTCCGCGCCCGTCTCGACTCCCGGGCAATCTGATGACGGCCGGGGGAACGGCCGAGCGCGAAGAGGAACGACCGATCAAGATCACGGGGGCGGAAATGCATCCGATGCTGAAACCGGCGCTGCGGCGCGCCTGGCGGAATCTGCAGAGCGTGCAGTTCGGGGCCACTCCCGCGCACGCGGTGGTGCTGGGACCGGTCGACACGGCCACCGGCAGTCTGCTGGGTCTGCTCGACGGCACCCGTGGCATGGACCGGCTGCGGGGCGAGGCGCGTGCGCTGGGGCTGCCGGACGGGGTGCTCGAGCGGCTGCTCGGGCGGCTGGCGGAGGCGGGGCTGATCGCGGACTGCTCGGCCGGCAGGCCCGGAAAGGCCGGTGGGGCCGCGCGGGCGAACGGCGCGCTCGATCCTCTCCGCGCCGATCTGGCCTCACTCTCCGTGATCCATCGGGAGCCGGACGGGGCGTTACGGAGGCTGGCCGCGCGGCGCGCCCTGCGCGTCCAGGTCCGGGGCGCCGGGCGGGTCGGCGCGGCGGTCGCCGCCCTGCTCTCGGCGTCCGGGGTGGGCCGGGTGGAGGTGCTGGACTCCGGCTCTGTGGAGCCGTGGGAGGTGTCGCCGGGCGGGCTGCCGGCCGAGGCGGTCGGCGAGCGGCGGTCGGTGGCGGCGCGCAGACTCGTGGCGCGGTCGGCCCCGGGCGGTCGCGCACCACGGACGGCGCGGCGCGAGCCGGGTGAGAGCGGGCACGAGCCAGGACTCTCACTCGTGGTGGTGACACCCAGGGACGGCCTCGCCGCCTACCTCCCCGATCCTGTCCCCGCCGAGAGCTGGATGGCCACGGGCACTCCCCATCTCTACGCGGGGGTTCTGGAGGCCACGGGGGTCGTCGGACCGCTGGTGCTGCCGGGCGCCACCGCATGCGCGGGGTGCATGCAGGAGACGCGCACGGACCGGGAGCCGGTGTGGCCCCGGATGCTGGCGCAGTGGCGCTCGGGCTCACCCCACGCGCTGCCGGCCTGCGATCTGGGTCTGGCGACGGCCGTCGCCGGGCTGGCCGCGGCCCACGCCCTCGCCTTCCTGGACGGCGAGTTGCCCGCCGGCGCGGGGGCCCGCTTCGAGTGCTCGTTGCCGCTCCTGGAGTGGCGGGGGGAGCGGATTCGGCCACACCCGGCGTGTTCGTGCGGCGCCGCACATCGCGGAGAGGGGGAGCATGAGGCGGGGGCCCCGACCCCGCACGACACAATGGCGGGGTAACCGCCCTGTGCGGCACGGCGATCTGGGTTTTGGAGGGGCGTATGTCTGATCTTCCCCGGAAGGCGGTCACCCGGACTGCCAGGTTGGCCGCGTTGCCACTGGGCTTCGCGGGACGGGCGACCTGGGGCCTGGGCAAGCGGATCGGCGGCAAGTCCGCCGAGATCGTCGCCCGCGAGCTGCAACAGCGCACGGCCGAGCAGTTGTTCAAGGTGCTCGGGGAACTCAAGGGCGGGGCTATGAAGTTCGGGCAGGCCCTGTCCGTCTTCGAGTCGGCGTTGCCGGAGGAGGTGGCCGGCCCCTACCGGGCGGCGCTCACCAAACTCCAGGAGGCGGCGCCCCCGATGCCGACGCGGACGGTGCACCGGGTGCTCGAGGAGCGGCTCGGCGAGGAGTGGCGCGAGCTGTTCCTGGAGTTCGAGGACAAGCCCGCGGCGGCGGCCTCCATCGGCCAGGTCCACCGGGCGGTGTGGCACGACGGCCGTGAGGTCGCGGTGAAGGTGCAGTACCCGGGGGCGGGTGAAGCGCTGCTGTCGGATCTGACGCAGCTGAGCCGGTTCGCCCGGCTGCTGGGTCCGCTGATCCCCGGCATGGACATCAAGCCGCTGATCAACGAACTGCGTGACCGCGTCTCGGAGGAGCTGGACTACGGGCTTGAGGCCCAGGCCCAGCGGGAGCACGCCGAGGAGTTCGCGGACGATCCCGATGTGGTGGTGCCGCAGGTCGTGCACCAGTGCGAGCAGATCCTGGTGACCGAGTGGATCGACGGGATCCCGCTCTCCGAGGTGATCGCGGACGGCACCGAGGAGCAGCGGAACCGGGCCGGCCAGCTGCTGGCGCGCTTCCTCTTCTCCGGCCCGGCCCGCACGGGGCTGCTGCATGCCGATCCGCACCCGGGCAACTTCCGGCTGCTCCCGGGCGCCGACGACGAGGAGGGTCCGGAGAGCTGGCGGCTCGGAGTCCTGGACTTCGGCACCGTGGACCGGCTGCCGGGCGGGCTGCCGGAAACGATCGGCACCTGTCTGCGGCTGACCCTGGAGGGCGACGCCGAGACGGTCTACGAGCTGCTCCGCGAGGAGGGCTTCGTCAAGGAGTCCATCGCTCTCGACCCGGACGCGGTGCTGGAGTACCTGCTGCCGATCATCGAGCCGGCCGAGGCCGAGGTGTTCGGGTTCACCCGGGGATGGGTGCGGACCCAGGCCGGCCGGATCGCCGACCCCCGCTCGCCCGCGCACCAGCTGGGCAAGCAGTTGAATCTGCCGCCGTCGTATCTGCTGATACACCGTGTGACGTTGAGCACCATCGGGGTGCTCTGCCAGCTGAACGCGGAGGTGCGGCTGCGGGACGAGCTGGAGGAGTGGCTGCCGGGCTTCGTCGCGGCCGAGTGAGCGGGCCGGCGAGAGGTCCCCGGGGCCGCCGTCACCACCAGGAGGAATCGAGGCGGCCCTCGATGGACCGGATGTTCTCGCGGGCGCATTCCTCGCAGAGGTAGTGGCGGGCACCGTTCTCCACCGAGCAGGTCCAGGTCAGCGGAAGCTCCTCGGCGGTCTTGCCGCAGCGGGAGCAGACGATGGGCTCCTTGACGGGCGGGGCGTCGTTCACCTCTCCGACGATAGTCCGGTGGCGCCCGGGCCGCGCGCAACGCACCGCGGGGGGGGGGCCGGTGGGGGCCGCCCCCC
>NZ_JBHTTQ010000156.1:0-12481 GCF_042794475.1 Streptomyces sp. NPDC056527 | reverse complement strand
GCTGCTAAAGATCTCTGGTCGGAAGTTCCATCTGGCTTCAGCGCAGGGTGCCGCCATCGGCGTCGGTCCATGTGGCCGCGAGTTCGGCCGGCTTCAGCACGACGGATTCACCCTCGGGCGGCGGCCGGTTCCAGATCCTGCCGCAGGCTGTGAGTGCGAGAGCCATGGCAAGGAGCACCAGCGCGGTCCGGCAGGAACGCAACACACTCCACCTCCAGCAGTTTCTACAGGTCGCGTGCGCGACTCGGGAGATCAAGACGTGTTTCGCAGCCTGGCATAGAATTTGAACACGTTCAAGCTCGCGAGTTGACGGCTACGAAACCCCCACAGGTCGCCACGGCCGCACCGCAACGAAGTACCTCAACCCCAGCGACCGATGACGGTCGGACCTAGACCCTCCATGACCCGCAGCGGCCGCAATGACTCTGAATAGCCGATCAATCCCGAGCCGGACTTGCTCGCGCCGAGCTCGTTCCTCAGCCCTCGCCCCACCACCATCGGGACACCTCAGCCTCCCGGCACAGCGCGGACCACGGCAGCCGTCACAGCCCGACGTAACCCGCACCGTTCAAGACCTCTTAGCGGGATCTGGGCATTACCGTTCGGGTGACCCCGACGAACCCTGACCCCTCGTCGAGCGCATCGGCGGGCAGCGGGGATGGGCCGCCGACCCTGCCACGGAAGATCCTCCGGCCGGACAGGCAGGCAGGCAGGCAGGCAGGCAGGCGGTCGTGCCACGTACGCAAGAAGGCCGCACGGTCCGGGTCCAACATCGGCCGTCCATCCTCCCCCTGCCCCCGCCGGCAGGCCATCCTGGGAACCAATCCGGCGCCTGCCGTCGGCCCCGCGACGCGGCATTGTCAGTGCCGCGTGCTGGAATGCTCCTCGCTGCCAGACACGTGACCGCAAGGAGGAAGAGGGGCAATGTCCGGTACCTCCACGGCTCCGACCGAACTGCGCCGCCTGATCGTCGAGTTGCTCGGCACAGGCGGCCTGACGACCGAGAGCGCGGTGATCGCGACAGGCGAGTTCGACGACAGCCTGGCCGTCGAGCGGGTCCGGTCGACGTCCCGCTCGGAGCCTGGCACGCGACCTCGGTGGCAGCCTGCCGCCGACGGGTGCCGTCACCGTGCTGCTGAGTGAACTGACGGAGCGCCACCTCGCCGGGTCCGCAGCGCGTTGGCGCCGGCTCCACGACGCGCTCGCCACTTCACCTCACACACTGCCGGCGCTACTCGCCGCGCTACCCGAGCCGGCCGGTACGGTGGAGCGGCTCCCACCGAGGTCGGTCTGCGACACGATGACGCTGCTTCTGGAGCAGGCCGCACCCGCACACGCGGCGGCCGCTCTCACCGCGCTGCCGCAGCGGACGGTGGAGACGATCCTCGCCGGCGGCTCCCTGCCTGGCCCGTCACTGACCTCCGCCGTTGTTGTCCACGGCGACAGCCGGGCCCGCACCGCGCTGGCCCGACACCCCCGGATCGACGCGAGGGTCCTCAAGCAGCTGGTCGCCGCGGACGACCCGGACGTGAACGCGGCCGTCTACCGCAACAACCGCTGCACGCCTTCCCTGCGTCGCGCGGTCGTCCATGCCCACGCGGAGGGCCGAGTCACCCTGGAGGACGTACTCAGGGCGGAGCTGCTGGCGTCGGCCGGAGCTGCATCACGCAGCCGGACCGCGCCACTGCTCGTCAGCGGGGATCCAACCCTGGTCGCCCGGGCGCTGGCCTGGGGGGTACGCAAGGTGGCGCAGCGCCACGCCCTGCTGCGGGTCCTGGAGTGCCAGGGCGCCGATGCCGTACGCACCATGCTCGCCGACCCCGCAGTCACGTCGCACGTTCACCCGGAGATCCGCGCCGAGGTCGCCGACGCACTCCAAGCACCCCACACCGCGGTTCGACTGCGCTCCGGAGGCGAGCCGTACGAAGACCCGACCTCCCTTCCGCGCCTCCTCGGCGTCACCCGTGGCACCAGCACCCTGCGCGACCTTCTCAACGAGCCGTACACACACGACTTCCGCGCGCTGGCCGCTGCCAACCGGACAACGCCCTTCATGCCGAAGGCGGCGGAGGAGATGGTCCGCCACGAGGATGCCACTGACGCCGAGCGCGCCGAGTTCCGGCTGACCCTACTCAATGATCGATGGCGGCCCGGGGGCCGCATCGCCGGCAACATCACCCCGCCGAGCCGCCGTCTGGCCGAGGAGCAGCTGGCCGACGCGGCCGCTGACTGGGCCGTCGGCGTGGTCGAGGCGGGACTGCTCGACCCCGTGGAACTGGTGACGACGGCCCGGCCGGCAGCCCGAGCTGTGGAAGCGCTTCGCGCCGTGGCAGACCGAAACCTGGACGTCGGTGCGGTCAGGAACTTGCTCGCCGCGCTGTACCAGGACCATCTGGCAGCCCGTCCGCATGGCTTGGAAACACTGATACGGAACCTTCCCGACTATCCCGGCACACTGACCGCGGCCGTTCGGGAGGCTGGGACAGAGGCGGCGCGGAATGCGGTCGTCGCCCAGCCGACGCCCAGCCGCACGGACACGGGCAGCGCCCGACACCGCGCGAGCGCCCAGCTGCCGGAGGCCATCCCACCCGTAGTCGTACGACGCGGCTCCGGGCATACCTCAGCGGCGCAAGCCGACCTCGTCGACGCGGAGGCCACCCCCCACTCGACAACGGGCCACGAAGAGCCCCTCGGCGAGGCGTCTGCGTCTGCGTCTGCGTCTGCAGCAACCGTCCCTGAGGAGCCGGACCCGGCACCGGTCGGCGAGCAGGCGCGCGCAGCCCTCGGCGCAATTGACCTGTTGCGATCGCTGGCCGCGCCCGGCACCGCCCCGCTACCGGACGACCCGCCCTCACACGCTGACATCACGCCTCGTCGCCACCCTGCGCGCCGATCCCATCGCCGAACTCCCCGGCGGGCGCACGCCATGGCTCGAGTCGGCCGAACCGACACTCATCGAGCTCGTCTTCGACAGGGCCGGCAAGCACCTCACCCTGGCCCAGCAGCTCGTCGGCAGCCTCAACCTCCTGCGCTACGGCGGGCCTCGACGACTGGCCGCGCTGGTCGAAAGCGGACTGCTCGGAGCCGCCGCCACACGCCTGTGCCAGAAGGCCCTGGCGACCAGCGATCCGGCCTCGGTCCTCGCGGCCCGCACCGAGAAGGAACTGGCGCCCGACCGCCTCGCAAAACGACTGCGCAGGGCGCACATGCATACGCAGATCCTCGACATCCTCGACAACACCCCAGGCACCCCCGTGTGGGAGTCACTCGAGGCCGAGCACGCCAAAGAACCCATCCCTGCGTGGGAACATGTCGTCCGCCACCCCACGGCTCCGCATGCCTTCAAGGCCCGCAACGCCGCGCACCTCCACCGGCTGTCGGCGCACGACGCTCCGCTGGGTCGTGAACTGACCCTGGCCCGCGCCCGGTACGGCATCAACGGCTCCACCCGCGGCCCCGTGGACGCCCTGCTGGACCATCTACTGAGGACCGGTGAGCTGACCGGCAGGGACCTCGTCCATGACGCCGTCCCGGCAGCGGTCGTGCTGAGCTACCTGGGCCGCGCCCGCCGCCGCTCGGATGCTCCCGAGGAGGTGCACGTCGCCTTGGAAGAGGTCACCCGGCTCGTGGCCGAGAGGCTCGGTGACAACACCCATGCATGGCGGGACGTGTACACCCGTCTCACCAACCCCGCCATCAGCCCGGCCCCGGCTTTCACCACACGCGAGCTTCTCTCCACTCGGGACGACCAACCCCAGCACATCTGAGCCGCTGCCATTGGGTCACATGCCGAAGGGCCACCGACTCCCGCTGGACGGCGCAGCGGCTCATCACTTCGGCTGGCAATGAGCGCTGATGAGAACCTTCGACGCGCGGCGGCTCAGGTCGTGGGCCTCGTCCTCACGGACGAGTGCGCATACCTGGCCGCCCTGCCGGATGCGCGGAGATCGAGATCGTCACGTCACCACGTCCGGCGACCAGGTGTTGAGCGTCGCGTCGGCGGTTCACCGGCGCTTGCAGCCGGCCGTGCCTGCCGTCGGAGTGAGCGAGCGAGACGGACCGGCCGGGACGGGCGTTGCCGATCAGACGCAGGCGGGGCCTGGGTTCCGGGACGGGAGTGTGTAGGCGAGACGGCTGAGAACGTTCAGCTTCGCCGGCAGGCATCCCACTCAGTGAGGTGGCGGCAACGGGTCCAGGGCGTTGCCGACGGTGCAGCCTCCCTCTCCGGGCATCCGCTGGATCCGGGACGGCACCCACACCTCGGTGGCGCCGGGACCCACGCGGGCAAGGAGGCAGTCCTGTGCATCGAAGCCGTTGCCCTTCACCGACAGGAGAACGCCGACCCGGCCGCCGTCCGTCTTCACCTCGGTACGGATCGCCGGATTCAGGTCCAGACCGGCGAGCGTGCGGCGCACCTCGGCCTCGTCCACCTGGCCGCCCTTCGGCACCCGCGGAAGCTTCGTGCGGAGTTCCTCGTACGGCAGCCGGGGCGGTGGGGGTGGCGGGGCGAAGGTCAGCGCAGGGCCATCCGGGCAGTCCACGTCACGGGGATCCTCACCCCACTCTGACTTGGGCGATACGCGCACGGCGAAGCAGCGCTGGACGACGATCTCTTGAGGGTCGAACAATCGGTTGTACGCCGAGCCGGACGTGCGGACGACGACGTCGATGCCGTCCCCGTCGTGTGTCGAGGTGCCCGTCACTCGCAGTACCTCCACCCCATCGATTCCGGAAGCGGAGCGCCCGACCTCTTCCCCCGTGCGCGGACGCTGGCCGTAGAGCCGCTCGCCCGCTTTCCTGGCCACCTCTCGGGCGGCGTTCGTCGCTTCGCCCTCGGAGTTCTCCATCACCCCGCAGCCGACGGTGAGCAGCAACAGCGGGGCGAGCAGCAGTAGTCGGCGCATGCGTTCACCTTTCCGGTGCCGCGCGCGGGCGGGCACCCGCTCGCGTACTCAGACCGGCGTAGGTGATCGTACTCAGCCGATGTGACAATCAGTCATGCCCGTCCCGTTGGGTGCGGGCGGTGGGGTGTACGCCTCGATCGCGACCGTCGTCCGGGGGCGGCGAAGCCGCGGACACTCGTCTTGGCGGCGCCGCTGCCGGCGGTCTGTCGGCGTTGCCTGGCGTTGCCTGGCGCTCTGTAGGGCGGATGTGCTCTACGGGTCAGGGGGTGCCGATGAGTTCACCGAGCTGCATGGCGAGCCACGGTTTGCGGCCGCCGGCTCGCATCTGGCCCCGCCCAATGGCCTTCCAGATCGGGGTGCGCCGGAAGGAGACCAGCAGGAACGCGGTCGGCGTCGCCGTGATCCTGCAGTCGTAGGCGCGCGGCGGTGCGTCACGGGTCACCGTCACCGCCCCGTCGTCGACGACGATCGCCAACCGCGGACCGCCCTTGACCACGAGATCGAAGGCGATGCTGACGCTTCGCGCCTTCTCCTTGTTCAGGGCCAGTGTCATCATCGTCGGCATCGACTGCCCGAGCACCAGGCTCGCTTCGTCCGGGCCGATCGGCCACGGAAGTCGGGCGCCGCGCGCGATGTCGAGTCCGTGTACGAGGGTCTCGCTGAGCATCAGGCCGGTCGCTGTCGCCAGCGTGATCTCCTGCCCGTACCAGGGCACGACGATGGGGGTGTCAGGTGCGAGGCCCTCGGTGACCCGCAGAAACGCCTCGCCTCGTTCGGCGACGAAGTCGTCGAGGCGAGCGCGGTCGTCGCCCGTGAAGAGTTTGATGGACGTGGCGTTCATCGCCGTGACCCGTTCGATGAACGGCCCGTCGCCCGGCGGCAGGATGCTGTCCCAGTCCACGGTCTCGTCAGGGGAGACCGTGGAGCAGAGACCGAGATACACCGCCGCCAGGTGCGCACCGACGTCGCCTACCGTCCACACGGGAACACCGGAGGGCGCGTCTCGGTCAGGGAGGTCGCGCAGCAGCCGAACAAGTCGTGGGATCGCGGCCCTCAATGCGGCGCGGGCCTTCTCGTGCTCGGTTACGGGATCAAATCCCCGGTCGGCGCCCATGCCACTCCCCCATCGTGCGGACGGGCTCGCAGATTACCGTCGGGTAGCTCGTGGCGATAGTGCTCTGCGCCGACTCCCGCTGCTCGACCTCGATCGGGTCCCGGCCACGGGCCGGCTCCCCGTGACGAACGGCTCTCAGGGTTCCCCTCGGACGTGGAAGTCGTGCGGCAGCTCGATCTCCGGCGGGCCCGGTGGCCAACACGCCGGTGGGCGTCGGCAGTCGCCTGACGCCCGGCCGGTGGGTAATCAAGCCGCCTTCGACGAGGATGCTCGCGAGGCCGGTGGGGCCCAGGGACTGCGCGGGCGGCGCGTCGTCGAACTCGATGCCGATCACTTCCTCGCCTGCATTCACGCCGACGGCGAGGAAGTACAGCAAGCTGGGGCAGGCCGATGCGCGGCGCGGGCTGCGGGCTGCGGGCTGCGGGCTGCGGGCTGCGGGCTGCGGCGATGCTGGGCATGAGCACCGTGCCGACGACAAGCAGGACCACATACAGCTGCTGCAAGGTCACGGCGGGCCCTCGTGCCTGCGTCCGTGGAGGCTGCGCCGTCGCGTATCGAGGAGGTTCACCGCCGCCGCGGCCACGACCAGGCCGGTCGCCAGCAGCAGTCCGTGTGGCACGAGGGCTCCGGCGACGATGGCGGCCAGCGCGAGGGCCATGGCCAGCCATGCCCGGCCGCGGCGGTACTCACGGGGCCGTCTGGGGCGGCCTTTGCCCAAGCCACGGGCAAAACGGGGATCGTCATGCCACAGTCGGGCTTCCAGGTCGGCGATCCTCTCGTCGTCGGATGCGCCCATTGCTGTCAACTCCCTTCGGTGGTCAGGCGAGCGCGAAGTAGCGCAGCCAGACGTACAGGCCTGCGACCGTGATCGTGACGGCGGTGACGACCAGGCCGTAGCGGCTGAACTGCCAGAAGGAGATGTGGTGTCCGCTGCGGTCGGCGATTCCCACGACGACGACGTTGGCAGAGGACGCGATGATCGTCGCGTTGCCGCCGAGGTCCGCTCCCAGGGCGAACGACCACCAGAGGACGCTCGCCCTTTCCGTTCCGCCGGAGGAGGCGACGATCTCGGAGACGATCGGGCTGACCGAGGCGACGAACGGGATGTTGTCTATGAAGGCGGAGGGGATGACGGATCCGAACAGCAAGGCCATCGACGCCCCGAACAACTGGCCCTCGGTGGCCCGGGCGGCTGCCTCACCGATGTCGGTGATGATCCCGGTCTGCACCATCGCACCGACCATGACGAACAGGCCGGTGAAGAAGGCCAGCGTCTCCCACTCGACGTCGGCCACGACCGCCCTCGTGTTCAACCGAGAGACGGCAAGGAGTACCAGGCCGCCGGCGATCGCCACGACCGAGGGCTCCAGATGCAGGGCGGTGTGCAGAACGAAGCCGGTCATCACGGTCGCGACCACGACACCGCTGACCGCCAGTGTCCTGCCGTCTGTGATGGCGTCCCGCTCGCGCATCGCCATGATCGTGGCCGCACGCTTCGGGTCATAGGAGAAGGCGGAGCGGAACAACCACCGGCACATGGCGACAAGCACGGCGATCAGCAGCACAGAGATGGGAGCCATGTGGAGCAGGAAGTCGTTGAACGACAGGCCTGCCCGCGAACCGATCATGATGTTCGGTGGGTCGCCGATCAGGGTGGCCGCGCCGCCGATGTTGCAGGCCATCACCTCGGCGATCAGATACGGCACGACCGGCAACCCCAGGTCGCGGCATACCGCGATGGTGACCGGAGCGATCAGAAGCACAGTCGTGACGTTGTCGAACCAGGCGGAGAGGAACGCAGTGGCGAGGATCAGCAGCACCATCAGCCGGTAAGGACGGCCTCGAGCCCGCTTGGCTGCCCAGATCGCCACGAACTCGAACAGCCCTGTCCGCTTGAGGACGGAGACGATCAGCATCATCCCCAGCAGCAAGAAGATGACATTCCAGTCGATGCCGGTCGCGTCGGAGAAGAAGGCTTGCTCGGGGCTCGTCGCTCCGATCACCAGCATCACCAGGGCGCCCCCGAGCGCCGCGGTGACTCGATGCACGCGCTCGGTTGCGATCAGGACATAGACGGCGGCGAACACCGCCACCGTCAGCCATGCCGTGATGCTCACGGAGGAAGCACCCCGCTCGGCTCATCCGGCGAGAAAGAGAGGGATTCGCATCGTGAAGGCGCTGGTGGAGTAGTCATCGGCGCAAACTCCGTTCGTGCCGTGGCCATGAACACAAAGCACCAGCCCGACGCGACACTCCTCATACCAGCAGCCGGATGGAGCCGTGGGGGTGTTCCCAACCCCACCATCTCCCCCGATAGCATCCAGCGGCTATCGGGTCTGACACCCATATTTTTACATTGAGGCGCATGCCGTCATTGCCTACGCGTGTCGGCGAAATGCTTCAACTTGCAGCCAGGAACGCGTGAAAGGCGGCTGGAGGCGAGGATCTCGAATTACCCGTTGAATTCACTGCGGAGGCCGTGCACCGGTCTGAGCCCTCGCCTGGTCGGCCGCGTGGTGGCCGGACTCCGACGGGAGGGCACCCATGCGGCCCGCAGGGGCCGTCTGGTGTCGGGCTGCATCGACGCGGTCCCGTTCGATGACCACCTCAAGGCCATCAAGAGTGCGACGGAAGCTTCCTGATCCGAAGTTCAACCCTCCCCCAGCTCCTCTCCTGGCCGCGGGATCCTTTGAAGTAGGCCGTTCCCAATGCTCCTTGACACGCGTATAAGCGCATTGAGGCACCCTTCACCCTGCGGGCCTCCGAGGCCGTGGTGTCGTCAGTTCGCAGGATGCGGCCCGTCTTCAGATCACGCCTGGGTGCCGCTCGCCTGGCGGCGGGGCGTGCCATGCGCGCGGACGACCGAAGGGCGATCCCCCAGAGCGCGCTCACAGCCGTAGCAGTCGGCCGCCTGCCCGGGCGACTTGAAGTACTTGGGGAGGTCCGGCACGTGAGGTAGAACGTGGACATGGACGCCGCAGAACTCAAGACGACGCTGAACGCGATATCCAGTCACTGATGGGGATATTTGGATCTCCCCACTTGTCGCTCTGGGCTGGGGCATTCGTGCTCTCTTGATCTCCCCATCCATTGTGTGATCCTTCCGGCGTGTCGAACTGGTGTCGGTGTGTCGTGGAGAGCCTGCGTGAGCTAGGAGTTCGGCCTGTTCGGGGGCCTGAATGCTCACTCGAGAGGAAGACGTGGACGCTCACGCTCTGCGTCGTCAGGGATGGACGATCTCGGCGATCGCGCGGCATTTGGGCCGAGATCGCAAGACGATCCGTGCCTATCTGAACGGCGAGCGAATCCCTGGCCAGCGACGCGAGGGCCCGGATGCGTTCGTGCCGTTCCTGCCCTACTGCCGGCAGCGACTGGCCGACGACCCGCACTTGTGGGCCTCGACCTTGTTCGACGAGGTGTCCGAACTGGGCTATGAGGGTGCGTACTCGACCTTCACCCGGGCACTGCGCCGCTATCAAGTCCGCCCGCACTGCGAACCATGCCACGCCTCCACCGGCAGGAACGTCGCGGTGATTTCGCATCCGCCCGGCGAGGAGATCCAGTTCGACTGGCTTGAACTGCCGAACCCGCCCGAGGTGTGGGGAGTGGGCGAGCACGCCCACTTGCTGGTTGGCGCGCTCGCGCATTCGGGCCGGTGGCGGGCGGTTCTTTCGGAGTCCGAGGACTTCCCGCACTTGGTCCAGGCCCTCGACGAGGTGATACGCAAGCTCGGCGGGACTGCCCGCCGGTGGCGCTTCGACCGGATGGCGACGGTCTGCTATCCCTCCAGCGGGCAGATGACCTCCTCCTTCGCCGCCGTCGCGAAGTACTACGGAGTCGGCGTGGACATCTGTCCGCCCCGTCGCGGCAACCGCAAGGGAATGGTGGAGAAGACCAACCACTCCGCCGCTCAACGCTGGTGGCGCACGGCCCCCGACGGGCTGACCGTCGTCCAGGCCCAGTCCGGCGTCGACAAACTCGCCGTCCGGATGGACGAGCGTCGTCGCCGCATCGACGGAATCGCCACGACAGTCGGTGAGTTTGCCGCGGCCGAGCCGATGCTGGACGTCCCACTGCGGCCGTTCCCAGCCGAGCTGGAGGTCGAGCGGACGGTCAGCCCACAGAGCCTGGTCCAGTTCGACGGCAACTTCTACTCCGTTCCACCCGGCCTGCCGGGAGTCCAGGTCAGGGTGCTGAACCGCCTGGGCGACGACGTCCTGCGGATCGCCACCGCGGGCCGCGCGGTCATCGCCCAGCACCGCCGGGCCCCTCGGGGATCCGGGCAGACCGTCCGGGACGAAGGCCACGTCATCGCGCTGGAGCGAGCCGTGCTCGCGTCGTTCTCCGACCGGGCCCCATGCAAGACGAAAGTCCGAAGGCCGCCCTCGGCGGCAGCTCTCGCGGAGGCCGAGCGTCTGCGCGGGCTTCCAGCAGCCGGGGATCCGGCCGAACGGGTCGTGATCGACCTGTCCCACTATGCCGCCGTGGCCGACCGGCTGCGGACAGTTCCCTCACCGAAGGAGGAGAACGAGGAGTGGGTACGCCGTCGTCGCCGATGCAGATGAGCGAAGCACGTCGCTTCCAGCAGCTGCGAGGCCATCTGTCCTATCTCAAGCTCAACGATGCCGCCGAGGCCCTGAACCGGGTCCTGGAGCAGGCCCGCACCGAACGGATGTCGTTGACCGCGGCCCTGGAACGTCTGCTGGAGATCGAGGTCGAGGCCACCGAGGCCCGCCGGCTGGCGGCCCGGCTCCGGTTCGCCTGCCTGCCAGAGCCCTGGACCCTGAACGACTTCGATTTCGCGGCCCAGCCCGGTGTTGATGAGAAGCTCATCCGCGATCTGGCCACCCTGCGGTTCCTCGACGACGCCTCCAACGTCCTGTTCGTCGGGCCGCCCGGGGTCGGCAAGACGATGTTGTCCGTCGCGCTCGGCCGGGCCGCGGTCGAGGCGGGGCACCGCGTCTACTTCACCACCGCCGCCGAGCTCTCGGCCCGGTGCCACAAGGCCGCCCTCGAAGGCCGCTGGAAGTCCTGCATGAACTTCTTCGCCGACCCGAAGCTGCTGGTCATCGACGACTTGGGCTACCTCCCCCTGCCCGAGGACGGTGCTTCCGCCTTGTTCCAGGTGATCAACCAGAGGTATCTGAAGTCGTCCACGATCCTGACGACCAACGTCGGTATCGCTGACTGGGCAGGAGCCTTCGGCGACGCCACCGTCGCCGCTGCCATGCTCGACAGGCTCCTGCACCGGGCCGCGGTCGCCGGCATCGACGGCCCCTCCTACCGACTGCGCGGCCACCGGAACCAGGCCGAAACCCTCCGAGCCGGGGTGAACGCCCGTGTCTCCTGACAGCACCTCCGAGACTAGCGAGGTTCCATCCGAGATGGCCCGTCGCTGCCCGCACTGCGAGACCGTCTTCACCGTCGTCGACCGCATGAGCCGCCGGGTGTTCTGCTCCCCCACCTGCCGAGAGACCAACCGTCGCCGCACGCCCGTCCAGCGAACGTGTCCGCAGTGCAAGAACGAGTTCCTCACCGACGTGAGTCCCAAGCGGATCTTCTGTTCCAGCGAGTGCCGAACCGCCTCTCGCGCCAACGAGAGCTCCATGGAGGAACGAGTCTGTCCCGTCTGTGACGGAACCTTCGACTCACCGAAGACCGTCCGGCAGGTCTACTGTTCCCCGACCTGCCGCAGGGACGCCGAACGCATTCGTGACCAGGCCCGGGAAGAGGATCGGGCCCGTCGTCTCGGGGAGGCTCCGCGCTCGGCTCCGCCCCTGCTTCCGTCACTGCCCGAGCTGCCGCCGGCACCCAAGCCGGCAGCACGAGCTACTTCTCGACAGACCCCGGAACGGGATCCTCTGGAGCCGACCGCGACCCGCAACTGCCCCCACTGCCAGCAGCCCGTCACCATCGTCGCCCTGCTCGCGACACCGGAAGCTGCCCGGCCGTCGGTTCCCACCGGCCTTGCCGATGTCGTCCCGCTCCGCAGGGCTCCGTGAGAGCACCATCGACCGGTCCGCAGCCGAGAAATCCGGCTGCCGACCGCAGGCCGTGATGGCAGAGTCTGCCCATGGTCTTCCTGCGTTGTGAAGCGGTCCGATGGGTCGATGACGAACCCCAGCCCGGCCTGGTCGAAGTCCGCTTCGCAGACGCCCACCACCAGCAATGGACCTTCATCGACAAGTGGCCCGTCTTCAGCGGTGAGGACCTGCACCCTGACTCAAGCTATCCCGTCGAGGTGGCAATCCTCTGCGACATCCTGGCCAGCGGCAACAGCTCGGGCACCGCGGACACGATCAAGATCTCCGTCGCCCCCTGGGGACTCGAAACACTCGACGGACGCATCGAGTTCGAAGTGCGGGCTGATCAATTGACCCACAGCTGAGGTCCACGACCACCGGGCCCCGCCGACCTGACGGTCGGCGGGGCCCACGCATGCTCTTTGCTCCCCACCTTCCTC
>NZ_JBHTTQ010000155.1:0-12644 GCF_042794475.1 Streptomyces sp. NPDC056527 | reverse complement strand
GCCGCACCCCGGAAACGGCGGTGCGGCCCAGCCGCCCACCCTGCCGCGTGCAGGGCATGCGCCTGCGCCGAGAGGAGCACCCCGACGCCCTCGTCCTGTGCGCCGAGGGCGACCATGGACGCACCACGGGATGGCCGATTCCCGGTGGAGCGGCGGAATGGGACGCCTGGATGCTTGAATTCCGCCATGCACACGACCGTGACGAGTAGCGCCACCGACATCGACGTCCTTCGCGTCTTCTGCGCGGGCGACGGCCGGTACGGCAACACCCTGGGTGTCGTCCGCGACGGGCGCACGCATCCCGACGAGGCGTCCCGGCAGGCGCTCGCCAAGGAGCTCGGCTTCAGCGAGACCGTGTTCGTCGACGACCCCGAGCGCGGGAACGTCGACATATACACACCCGGAGTGCGGCTGCCGTTCGCCGGTCACCCGCTGGTCGGGGCGGCCTGGCTGCTCGACCTGGAGCTCGTCCGCCCGCCCGCGGGTGAGGTCTGGGTGCGTGGGGACGGGGAGTTCACCTGGATCGAGGCCCGCGCCGAATGGGCCCCGCCGCGCACCCTGCGGCGGTACGCGTCGGCCGAGGAGGTGGACGCGCTCTCCGTGCCCGAGCCGGGGGAGTGGATCTACGCCTGGGCCTGGGAGGACGAGGCGGCCGGGCGGATCCGGGCGCGGGCGTTCCCGGGGCGCGGGGACGGCATCGACGAGGACGAGGCGACCGGCGCGGCCGCCCTGCTGCTCACGGCCGAGCTGGGCCGGGCCCTGAACATCACACAGGGCCGGGGGTCACAGATCCTGACGGCCCCCGGCCCCGACGGCGTGATCGAACTGGGCGGACGCGTCCGCCTGGAGCGGACCCTCACGCTCCCGCGCTGACCCCCGACCGCCGACGCGCACGCGGAAACGTTCCCGCGTGCAGACACCGCACGCGCTCACCGTGGACGCCCCCGCGCCGAAACGCATCCGCCGTGCGGTGACGCACTCCCGCGTCGGCGCGCATCCGCCGGGCGGTGACGCGCCCGCGCCGAAACGCATCCGCCGGGCGGTGACGCACTCCCGCGTCGACGCGCACCCGCCGGGCGGTCACGCGCACGCGACGCTCACGCGCTGAGCGGGAACTCGGTTCCCAGCTCGCGGAAGACCGCGCCGTTGAAGTCGAAGGCGCGCTTGCACTCGTCGATGATCCGCTGCTTCTCCAGATCGTCGGCGTTCACCGCGTCGAGCAGCTCCCGGTACCCGCGCTTGAAGGCCGCCGGGTTCGTGATCTCGTCGAAGACGTAGAACCGGACGCCGTCGCCCTTGCGGGCGAAGCCCCACGTGCGCTCGGCCTTGTCACGGATGATCTGACCGCCGGACAGGTCGCCCAGGTAGCGCGTGTAGTGGTGCGCCACGTAGCCCGCCGGCCACTCCCGCGCGCACTCCGCCACGCGGGCGGCGTACGCGAGGGTCGCGGGCAGGGGCGTGACCCCGACGCGCCACTCCGGGCCCCGGAGGTGGGCGAGGTCCTGCTCCAGCGCGGTGGTGCGGAACAGCTCCGGCTGTATGAAGGGCCCGGCGACCGGGTCGTTCTTCAGCGCCTCGGCGCCGTCTTCCAGCGCGCGGTACACGAACCAGAGCTGCTCCGTGTACCGCGTGTACGCGTCCACGGCGAGACGTCCCCCGAGGAGGTCGCTCATGAAGGTCGACGTCTCGGCCTCGGTGTGCTGCTCGTGCGAGGCCGTGCGGATGAGCGTCGAGAAGGGCGTGTCCAAGGCGTGCCTCCGGGACCGATGGGTACGGGAACCTGCTGCGATACTGCTACTTAGGCTTACCTAAGTCAACTGGTTCCCGACGACCTGTCGGTAAAAAGCTACCCCGGTACGGGCTCAGGGCAACGTAAGGATTTCGGCCCCTGTCTCCGTGACGACCAGCGTGTGCTCGAACTGCGCCGTCCGCTTGCGGTCCTTGGTCACGACCGTCCAGCCGTCGTCCCACATGTCGTACTCGTGCGTGCCCAGCGTCAGCATCGGCTCGATCGTGAACGTCATGCCGGGCTGGATGACCGTGGTGGCGTGCGGGGAGTCGTAGTGCGGGACGATCAGCCCGGAGTGGAAGGACGAGTTGATGCCGTGCCCGGTGAAGTCGCGGACGACGCCGTAACCGAAGCGCTTGGCGTACGACTCGATGACCCGGCCGATGATGTTGATCTGGCGGCCCGGCTTGACCGCCTTGATGGCCCGGTCGAGCGACTCCCGGGTGCGCTCGACGAGCAGCCGGGACTCCTCGTCCACGTCGCCGCAGAGGTAGGTGGCGTTGTTGTCGCCGTGGACCCCGTTGATGTACGCCGTGACGTCCAGGTTCACGATGTCGCCGTCGTTGAGGACGGTGGAGTCGGGGATGCCGTGGCAGATGACCTCGTTGACCGAGGAGCAGAGCGACTTGGGGAAGCCGCGGTAGCCGAGGGTGGAGGGGTACGCCCCGTGGTCGCACATGAACTCGTGCGCGACCCGGTCCAGCTCGTCCGTGGTGACCCCCGGCGCGATGTGCTTGGCGGCCTCCTCCATCGCCTGCGCGGCGATGCGGCCGGCGATCCGCATCCGCTCGACGGTGTCGGAATCCTGCACCTCGGGCCCCGTGTACGGGGTGGGTGCGGGCTTCCCGACGTACTCGGGACGACGGATGGCTCCCGGAACGGAGCGGTGGGGGGAGATCTCCCCCGGTACGAGCAGCGACTGGCCAGACATGTCAGCGAGTCTAACGACCGCGACTGGGGCAGCATGGCCTCAGAGGAAGGAGCCGACGATGGCCCTGTTCAAGAAGCGCACGGTGGGCAAACCGGGCGAGTGGTACTACTGCCTGGAGCACAAGAAGGTCGAGGAGGGCCCGGAGTGCCCGTCGAAGAACCGCTTCGGACCGTACGCCACACGTGAGGAGGCGTCCCACGCGATGCAGACCGCGCGGGAACGGAACGAGGAGTGGGAGACGGACCCCAAGTGGCACGACACCCCGAAGCTGGACGAGCCGCCGGACTAGACGGTCCCCGCTCGGCCGGACGGCTCAGGGAGCGCCCGGTCGGAGGGCTCGGAGATCGCCCGGCCGCGGGGCCGCCCCTCCCGCTCACGCTCGTCAGGCCGGGGCCCCGGTCCCGGCCTCCCGCGCGTCGCGTGCCTCCCGCTCCTCCTGCGCGGCCTTGTGCCGCAGGGCGTCCTCGTCCGTGTCGGAGTCGTACATGAGGAGCTTCGGCAGGGTCAGACAGAGCAGACCCACCGAGGCGACGCACGCCACACCGCCGGACCAGACCGCCGCCCGCGTCCCCGTCCAGCCCGCCATGACGCCCGCCCGGACCTGGCCCAGCTGCGGGCCGACGCTGTAGGAGAGGACCTCGATCCCGGCGAGCCGGCCACGCAGCTCCTCCGGGATCGTCTGGTTCCAGATCGTGGCGCGGCCCAGGCCGCTCGCCATGTCGCCGGCGCCCGCGAACGCCAGGCACAGCAGCACGAGCCAGATGTCCGAGAACCAGCCGGCCGCGGCGATCGCCAGCCCCCAGGCCGTGGCACCGCAGACGACCAGCCACCCGTGCCTGCGGATCCGTGAGGTCCAGCCGCTGGTCAGGCCGAGGACGAGCGAGCCGACCGAGCCCGCCGCGTACATCAGGCCCAGGGACCAGTCCGCGTCCAGCTCGTCCGCGAGGAACGGGAAGATCGTGTTCGGGAAGGCGAAGAACATCGCGGCGAGGTCGATCACGTACGTACCGAGCAGCACCGGCCGTGACCAGGCGTACCGCGCTCCCTCGACGATCCCGCGGAGGGACGGCTTGTCCGCGTCGTGCGCGGGCGGCGCGGGGGAGAGCCGCAGACACAGGAGTACGGAGGCGAGGAAGCCGGCGATCGTCACGCCGTACGCGGGGGCGTGACCGGCGTACGCCACGAGCAGACCCGCGAGGGCCGGTCCGGCGATGGTGCCCATCTGCCAGCGCAGCGAGTTGAGCGCCGCGGCGGCGGTCTGCTGGTCGTGCGGCACGATCCGGGCGAGCAGCGAGTCCAGGGCGGGGCGCTGGAGCCCGGCCAGCGCGGAGACGCCGGCGGCGACGACGTACAGCGGCCAGAGCATCGGCTCGGGCAGGAGCGAGTTGAGCAGCAGGAGCAGGGCGAGCAGTCCGAGCCCCGCCTCGGTGGCGACGAGGACCTTGCGCCGGTCGACGGCGTCGGCGAGCGCGCCGCCGTAGAGCCCGAAGACGACCAGCGGGACGAGCTCGACCGCGCCCATCGCGCCGACGGCGAGCGGTGACCCGGTCAGTTCCTTGATCTGCAGCGGAAGCGCGATCATCGCCACGGCGCTGGAGAAGAAGGCGACGAGCCCCTGCACCCACAGCAGCCGGAAGTCGCGGGAGGACCGCCACGGCGTCAGATCGGGCAGCACGGCGGAGAGCTTCGAGGTCACGAGGCGCCATGCTCCGGCGGCGGCCGTTCGTACGGCAACCGAATTACGACGGTAAGGGCGCCGTGCACGGGCGGACCGGCCCGCGGCGTCGAAGCCCCGCACTCCGGCCGCGGCCGTGCACAGGGCACACGCACCACGGTGCGCAGATGCGTCCCCGTATCCCCGCGGCCATCGGCCGACTCATGGCCGGTCGCCAGGTCGCCCGGTCGCCGTCGGCGGCCCGAGGGCGCCGGGGCGGGCCGACGGGCCGTGACGTCTCCGTCGACCGCTACCAGCCCGGCGGTGGTGGTGACGTCAGATGGTCGGCCAGACGGGACAGCCGGTCGCGGAGACGGCGGCGGCCGCGGGGGGACGGCAGGCTGTTCTCGCCCGCCGCCGCGCTCACCAGGTGCTGCATCGTGTCCAGGTCGACCTCCCCGTCCGCGGCCACCGTCAGCGTCTCGTGCGCCAGGCCGTGCACCTCAGGGTCGCCGGCGTCCAGGGAGAGCACCGTCGCCCCCGCCCTCCGGGCGTCGTGGACCCGCTCCAGAAGCCCCGCGTCGGGCCGTTCCGGCGCCACCATGAGCAGCGTCGCACCGCGGCGCGCCGACTCCAGGCGGCCGAGCCCCACCGCCAGGTGCGTCGGATCGCCCGGCCGCACCTGGTGGCGCACCAGCGTCGGCACCAGCTCCGGCTGTCCCGACCAGGTCGCCTCGTCCACGAGGTGCGCCGCCAGATGCCAGGGCTCGTAGTCCGACGTCCCCACCAGGAGCAGCCCGCCCCCGTGGGGCACGACGGAGGACCGCAGCGAACCCGCGAAGCCCCGGGCCGCCGCCGGCCACTCGGTCCCGGCCAGCACTTCCCGCAGCAACGCGACCCGTACGGCATCCATGGCGCCGCATCCTGCCGCAGCCGCGGCCCGCGCGGCGGCCGGTTGCCGAGGAACCACCCGTACGGGAGACACGCCCTCACCACCGGCCAGTAATGTCGAGGCCATGACTTCCTCCACTCCCGCCCCCGCCCCCAAGGACCCCTGGGACCTCCCCGACGTCTCCGGTCTCGTCGTCGGCGTCCTCGGCGGCACCGGCGACCAGGGCCGCGGTCTCGCCTACCGGCTCGCGAAGGCCGGCCAGAAGGTGATCATCGGCTCGCGCGCCGCCGAGCGCGCGCAGACCGCCGCAGACGAGCTGGGCCTCGGCATCGAGGGCGCCGACAACGCCGAGTGCGCCCGCCGCAGCGACATCGTGATCGTCGCCGTTCCGTGGGACGGGCACGCCAAGACCCTGGAGTCGCTGCGCGCCGAACTCGCCGGCAAGCTCGTCGTCGACTGCGTCAACCCGCTCGGCTTCGACAAGAAGGGCGCCTACGCGCTCAAGCCCGAGGAGGGCTCCGCGGCCGAGCAGGCCGCCGCGTTGCTGCCCGAGTCCCGGGTCGCCGCCGCCTTCCACCACCTCTCGGCCGTCCTGCTCCAGGACCCCTCGATCGACGAGATCGACACGGACGTGATGGTCCTCGGCGAGGAGCGCGCCGACGTCGAGATCGTCCAGGCGCTCGCCGGCCGCATCCCCGGGATGCGCGGCGTCTTCGCGGGCCGGCTGCGCAACGCCCACCAGGTCGAGTCGCTGGTCGCCAACCTGATCTCGGTCAACCGCCGTTACAAGGCCCACGCGGGCCTGCGCGTCACCGACGTCTGACCGGGGCCCGAGCGGTCGGGGGCATGGGGGACACTGGACGGGCACCATCAGCCGTACCCGGACAGGAGCCGACCCCCATGCCCCGCCTCGCTCTCTACGCCCTCGCCGTCTGTGTCCTCGCCGTCGTCGCGGCCGTCGTCTCCTTCGTCTCGGGCAGCTGGCTCGGCGTCGTCTGGGTGCTCCTGGCCGGCCTCTCCTCCAACATGGCCTGGTACTACATCCGCCGCGCCAAGGTGACCGAGACGGCCTAGGCCGTGTCCTAGACCTCGCAGAGCTCCGGCGTCTCCTGCCAGAAGCGGTACAGGTTCGAGCCGCAGTAGCGGGAGATCTCCGGCACGCCCAGCGCCCGCATCAGCGCGTCGATCGCGTCGAAGAACGCGCCGTTGACCGCCGGGACGAAGAGCAGCGCGATCACGACGAAGAAGCCGTACGGCGCGTACGGCTCGATCTGCCGCTTGATCCTGTACGACAGCCAGGGCTCGATCACCCCGTAGCCGTCGAGGCCCGGCACCGGCAGGAAGTTCAGAAGCGCGGCCGTCACCTGGAGGAACGCCAGGAAGGCCAGCGCGTACTGGAAGGCGAGCGGGACGCCGTCCAGCGCGTCCAGCCAGAACGGCGCCGTGCACACGACCGCGAACAGGACGTTCGCCAGGGGACCCGCCGCCGAGATCAGACTGTGCTTCCAGCGGCCCCGGATCCGGCCCTGCTCGATGAAGACCGCCCCGCCCGGCAGACCGATGCCGCCCATGATCACGAAGAGCACCGGCAGGATGATGCTCAGCACGGCATGGGTGTAGGCGAGGGGGTTGAGCGTGAGGTACCCCTTCGCGCCGACCGTGATGTCGCCGCCGTGCAGCGCGGTGCGGGCGTGGGCGTACTCGTGGAGGCAGAGCGAGACGATCCACGCCGAGGTGACGAAGAGGAAGACCGCCAGACCGGGCGAGGACGCGAAATCGGTCCACACGGCCCAGGCGGTGACCGCCATGACGGCGAGGATCGCCAGGAAGACCGGGCTGATCCTGCGCTCGTGGCTGCGGGTGGTGGCCGTGGTCATGGGTGGGACTCCCTGGGGCGCGGCGGGGTGTGTGCGGGAAACGTGCCGGGGCGGGGGTGAGTTCCTCCGATGATCCCCGGCTCACGGAGAATAGGGCCTGTGCGCTATTCCGTCCTCGGCCCCACCCAGGTCCACACCGTCCACGGCACGCCCGTCGCCCTCGGCGGTGCCCGGCTGCGCGCGCTGCTGACCGTGCTGGCCCTGCGGGCCGGGCGGACCGTGCCGGTCGGCGTCCTCGTCGACGAGGTGTGGGACGGAGCCCCGCCGGCCGACGGCGCCGCGGCGCTCCAGGCCCTGGTGGGGCGGCTGCGGCGGGCGCTCGGGCGGGACGCGGTGGAGTCGGCCCCGGGCGGCTACCGGCTGGCGGCCGGGCCCGAGGACGTGGACGCGCACCGATTCGAGCGGCTGGCGGGGGAGGGGATACGGGCGTTCGGCGCGGGCGACCCGGCGCGGGCGGCGGAGCTGCTCGACGAGGCCCTCGGCCTGTGGCGCGGGCCCGCGCTCGCCGATCTCCCGGACCGCACGGCGGAGGCCACCCGTTGGGATGCCCGCCGTCTCGACGCCCGCCGCGCCCGCTTCGAGGCCGCCCTCGCGCTGGACGAGGGCGCGTCGGCCCTCCCCGAACTGGTCGCCCTCTGCGAGGCCCACCCGCTGGACGAACCCCTCCAGGCCCTGCGCATCCGGGCCCTGCGCGACACGGGCCGCGCGGCGGAGGCCCTCGCCGCCTACGAGTCCTTCCGCCGCGCCCTGGCGAACCGCCTCGGCACCGACCCCTCCCCCACACTCCAGGCCCTCCACGCGGAGCTGCTGTCACCGGCGCATGACGCCGGGGTACGGGGCCGGGGCCCACAGCCCGTCGCGCCGGACCGTGTCGGACTCGGCACGCGGGACGCGTCGGCCGTCGAGGAGCCACGGCGCAAGGGTGACACCCCCGGGCCCGACGGCACGCGGAGCACCGACGCCGCCACTGCCGCGCCCGCGCCCGTCCTGGCAGGCGGCCACCCCGCCGCCCCGGCACGCCCCGGCAACCTCCGGGCGCGGCTCACCAGTTTCGTCGGGCGCGGTCAGGACATCGTCCAGCTTCGAGACGACCTGTCCGGGAGCCGGCTCGTCACCCTTCTCGGACCCGGCGGGGCCGGGAAGACGCGGCTCTCGCAGGAGGCGGCCGAGCATGCCGCCGACGGCGGGGCGTGGCCCGACGGGGTCTGGCTCGCCGAGCTCGCGCCCGTGACCGACCCCGAGGCCGTCACCGAGGCCGTGCTCGGGGCCGTCGGGGCGCGCGAGACGGTGCTGCGCGGCGCGGGCGCGGAGGAGCTGCGCGGCACCGACACCCCGCTCGGACGCCTCGTCGAGCACTGCGCCTCGCGCCGGCTCCTGCTCATCCTGGACAACTGCGAACACGTGGTGGACGCGGCGGCCGCCCTCGCCGAGTCGCTGCTCGCCCGCTGCCCGGGCGTGACGGTCCTCGCCACGAGCCGCGAACCGCTCGGCGTCCCCGGGGAGTTCCTGCGCCCGGTGGAGCCGCTGTCGCCCGGCAGCGCGCTGCGTCTGTTCGGGGAGCGCGGGGCCGCGGCCCGAGCCGGCTTCGACCCCGGCGACGACCCCGAGGCGTGCGACGAGATCTGCCGGCGCCTCGACGGCCTCCCGCTCGCGATCGAGCTGGCGGCGGCGCGACTACGGCTGCTGACGCCACGCCAGATCGCCGACCGCCTCGACGACCGCTTCCATCTCCTCACCTCGGGAGCCCGTACCGTCCTGCCCAGGCAGCAGACCCTCCGCGCGGTGGTCGACTGGTCCTGGGACCTGCTCGACGCACCCGAACGGGCCGTCCTGCGCCGTCTGTCTGCCTTCACGGGCGGCTGCGACCTGGAGGCGGCGGAGGCGGTGTGCGGCACCGCCTCGGACGACGTCCTCGACCTCCTCGGCTCCCTCGTCGACAAGTCGCTGGTCGTCGCCGCGCCCGCCGACGACGGGACGATGCGCTACCGCCTCCTGGAGACCGTCGCCGAGTACGCCGGCGAGCGCCTCGACGAGGCGGGGGAGCGGGCGGAGACCGAGCGACGCCATCTCGTCCACTACCGCGAACTCGCCCGCCTCACGGATCCCGAGCTCCGCGGCGGCGGCCAGCTCCGTGCCATGGCCTGGTTCCGGACCGAGTACGAGAACTTGCGCACGGCCTTGCGCCGCGCCGTCGCCGCTCGCGACGAGCACGAGGCCCTCGTGCTCGTCCACTGCCTGCTCTGGTACTGGCAGATGTGGGATCTGCGCGCCGACGCCCTGCACTGGGCCGAGGCCGTCGCCGCCCTCGGGCCCGACCCCTTCGGACCGGACGCGCCGCCCGTCGCCCCGCTCTTCGAGCCCTGCACCGCGGCGCCGCCGCCGCTGAGCGAGGAGCTGCTGTGGGAGGCCCGCCGCGGGGTGCGGCTGGTCGAACTGCTCAACATGGACTACCAGACCGGCCGGTGGACCACCCCCGAGGGCGGCGAGCGACTGCGCCGGATCACCGCCATGTACCGTCCGGGGCTGCCGCAGACCTGCCGGCTGCCCGGCTTCTTCGCCGTCTTCGCCGTGCTTCTCACCGGCGAGGTCGGCCGGATGCGCGAGCGACTGGACGCCACCGTCGAGGCATGCCGCACCCACGGCTACGACTGGGAACTCGCCAGCGCCCTCCAGCTGCGCGCCAACATTCTCGCCAACCGCGCCGACTCCGCCGGCGCGGCGAGCGACGACGCCGACGAGAGCCTGAGGATCTTCCTCCGCCTCGACGACGACTGGGGCGCCGCGGAGGCCCTCGCCTCGCGCGGCGAGGCCCACGAGAAGCGCTGCGACTTCGAGGCCGCGGCGCAGGACTTCGCCGCCGCCATCGAGTACGCCGAGCGGATCGGCGCCCAGTCCCAGAAAACCCTGCTGCGCGCCCGCTACGCCGACATGCTCACGCTGCTCGGCCGGGCCGAGGAGGGCGAGGCGATCCTGCGGGAAGTCCTGGAGACCGGTCATCCCGGGCACGAACCGATGCTCGCCGCCCGGATCTTCCTCGCGGTCCTCCTCGGCCGCACCGGCCGTACCGCCGAGGCGCGCGAGCATCTGACCGCACTGCTGCAGGAGTTCGATTCCATCACCCTCTCCATCTTCGAGGGATTCACTCTCGGTAGCCTGGCCTGGCTGGACAACCTGGACGGCAGGTACGCCGACGCGCTCCCGCACGTGCGGGAGGCCCTGGAGCGTTCGCGAGGCGCCCTGTCGATGGCGGTCGCCCCGCAGATGCCGGCGGCCCATCTGACCACCGCTGCCTGGGCGTTGAGCGGTCTCGGCGGCGCCGTCGCGGTGCTCGGGGCCCGGCTTCTCGGCGCCCGGGAAGGGCTGCTCCCGAAGGGCCATCCGCTCTCCCCGCTCGAGCGGGAGAGCCTGGAGGCGGCGACCCGGCTGTCCCGCTCCGTGCTCGGCGACGCGGGCTTCGAGTCCGCACGCGCCGAAGGCGGCGGCCTCTCCCTGGAGGAGGCCGCCGCCCTGCTCGCACGCGGCGCCGACGCGATCAACGGGCGCGTCGAGCCCTGAGATCCGCGGGACTCAGGTCTTCTTGCGGAACTTGGCGACCGCGAGCGGCGCCGTCACGGCCGTGATCACCACGGCCCAGCCGAGCGTCATCCACACCGAGTCGCCGACCGGGGTGCCGTTGATCATGGCGCGGGCGGCGTCGGCGAGGTTCGACAGCGGGTTGTAGTCGGTGAAGGTCTCCAGCCAGCCGGGCATCGAGGTCGGCGGGGCGAAGATCGAGGAGCCGAACTGCAGCGGCATCAGAACGATCATGGCCATTCCCTGGACGGCCTGGGCCGTCTTCATAGCGAGACCGAGCAGGATGAAGATCCACATCAGCGAGGCGCCGAAGACCATGGACAGACCGACGGCGGCGAAGAGATCCAGGACCGAGCCCTTGATCTCCAGGCCCAGCAGGAAGCCCATGCCGAGCAGGATCGCGGTGGCGATCAGCATCCGGCCGATCTCGACGACGATCTTCGCGATGAGGACGGAGGACCGGGCGATCGGCATCGTCCGGAACCGGTCCATGACCCCCTTCTTGAAGTCGTCGTTGATGCCCGTGCCGACGGCCATCGCGATGTTCATGCCCATCATCGCCATCAGGCCGGGGACCACGTAGTTCACGTACGCGTCGTTGTTGCCCTTGCCGGAGATGGCTCCGCCGAAGACGTACACGAAGAGCAGGACGAAGATGATCGGCATCAGGACGACGTCGAACATCGACTCCGGGTCCTGCTTGATCTGCAGGGCGTTCCGGCGGGCCAGGGCGCCGATGTGGCGGAGGTTGGCGCGCAGGCCGATCCGGCCCTCGCCGCCGGGCGCCGTGCGCACCGGGGCGGGACCGGGAGCGTCGACGGGAGCCTTGGTGAGCTGTGTGGTCGTCGTGGTGCTCACGCGGCGACCTCCTCGAGGGTCGTGTCGGAAACGGTGGTCTTCTCGCCCGTGATGGCGAGGAAGACCTCGTCCAGGCTGGGCAGGTGCGTGCCGATGTGGGCGATGCCGTACCCGCGCGCGCCCAGCAGGCCCACGACGGCGGTCAGTTGCTCGTCGCTCAGGATCGGGACGTACAGCACGCCCTCGTCGGGGACGACGGTGGATCCGGCGATGCCGTCCAGGCCCGACTCGCGCAGCGCGGCGGCCATCGCGGGCAGGTCGGCAGGGTCCACCGGGCGGATCGTGAGCGTGCGGCCGCCGACGCGGGCCTTGAGCTCGTCGACCTTGCCGTTGGCGATGACCCTGCCCCGGTCGATGACGGTCAGCTCGCTCGCGAGCTGCTCCGCCTCCTCCATGTACTGCGTGGTCAGCAGCACGGTCACGCCCTCGGCGACCATCCGCTTGACCTCGTCCCAGACCTCGTTGCGCGTGCGCGGGTCGAGGCCGGTGGTGGGCTCGTCCAGGTAGAGGACGGCGGGCTGCCCGATCATCGAGGCGGCGAGGTCGAGCCGCCGGCGCATTCCGCCGGAGTACTGCATCGCGGGCCGCTTGGCGGCCTCGGTGAGCGAGAACCGCTCCAGGAGGTCGTCGGCGCGGCGCCGGGCGTCCTTGCGGGAGAGGTCGAGCAGCCGCCCGATCATGTAGAGGTTCTCCCAGCCGGAGAGCTTCTCGTCGACCGAGGCGTACTGGCCGGTGAGGCCGATCGTGCGGCGGAGCTGGCGCGGCTGCTTCACCACGTCGTAGCCCGCGACGGTGGCGGTCCCGGAGTCCGGGACGATGAGGGTGGAGAGGCAGCGGACGAGGGTGGTCTTGCCCGCCCCGTTCGGGCCGAGCACGCCGAGGACCGTGCCCTCCCGGACATCGAGGTCGACCCCGTCGAGGGCCTTCGTCTCGCCGTAGTGCTTCACGAGGCCTCGTACCTCGACGGCGTTGTGTGCGGATCGCGTCATGCCCTCATGAGAGCAGCCGCCACCGACAACGCACCGACAGAAGCCCGACAGGTGACCGACAGCCCGCCGACGACACGTCGG
>NZ_JBHTTQ010000154.1:0-12818 GCF_042794475.1 Streptomyces sp. NPDC056527 | reverse complement strand
GGTGCACCACCCGACGGGGGCTTCTCCCTTTACGGGAGGCGACCCTGGCCGTTTCCGGGAGGCGACGCTGCCCGTTTCCGGGAGAGCGACGCCGGCCGCTTCCGGAGGCGACGCCGCCCGGTACCGCTCACTCCGGCAGCGACCGCTCAGCGACCCGTCGGACGTTGCCCGCGAAGACCTCGGAGGCGTCCGGGGTGAGCGTCCGCAGGGCCACCATCGCCGTGATGATCACGTCGCACAGCTCGGCCTCGACGTCCTGCCAGGTGTGGCTCGTTCCCTTGCGCGGGTTCTGGCCGGTCGCGCCGATGACGGCCTCCGCCACCTCGCCGACCTCCTCCGAGAGCTTCAGGACGCGCAGCAGGACGTCCTGTTCGGGCGGGAGGGTGTGGTGCGAGGAGATCCAGGCCGTCAGGCGGTCGATGGTGTTCCAGGTCTCGTCCATGAGGCCGAAGCCTGCCAGTCGCGGCCTGCCGGTCGAACTTCGCCGGTCCGCTCGCCCAGGTGGCCGAGTCCGGCCACCGGCGCGCGCCACAGTCCCGGCCGAGGTACGCCGGGAAGCGACCGGTCCGGTGTACCCGTAGGCCCATGACCATCCCCGTGGACAAGATCGGCGATCCCGCCGTGCGCGCCTTCGTCAGTGCGCTCAACGCCAATGACCCCTCAGCCTTCCAGGCCGCCCTCACCCCCGGCGCCACCATGTCGGACGACGGGTCCGACCGCGATCTCCAGGAGTGGACCGAGAAGGAGATCTTCTCCTCACGCGGCCATATGGAGATCGAGTCCGCCAAGGACGACGGGCGGTCCCTCGTCGCCCGCTACCGCAACGACACCTGGGGCGAGATGCGGACCGCCTGGCGGTTCGTCGTCGAGGACGGGAAGGTCGCCCGCTTCGAGACCGGCCAGGCCTAGGGCGGAGCGCCGGGTAGGGGGCGGGGTCCCGTCCCCTACCCCCGGCCGATGTACGGCATCGCCGTCGCCATCACCGTCGCGAACTGCACGTTCGCCTCCAGCGGCAGCCCCGCCATGTGCACCACCGTCGCCGCCACGTCCGCCGCGTCCATCACCGGCTCCACCGCCAGCTCCCCGTTGGCCTGCAGGATCCCCGTCTGCATCCGCGCCGTCATCTCCGTCGCCGCGTTCCCGATGTCGATCTGACCGCACGCGATCCGGTACGGGCGCCCGTCGAGCGACAGCGACTTCGTCAGGCCCGTCATCGCGTGCTTCGTCGCCGTGTAAGCGATCGAGTTCGGGCGCGGCACATGGGCCGAGATCGAGCCGTTGTTGATGATCCGGCCGCCCTGCGGGGACTGCTCCTTCATCGCCCGGTAGGCCGCCTGGGCGCACAGGAAGGCGCCCGTCAGGTTCACGTCGACGACCGAGCGCCAGGTCTCGTGGTCCAGGTCCTCCACCGGGACGCCGCCGCCCGCGAACGTACCCGCGTTGTTGAAGAGCAGGTCGACCCGGCCGAACCGGTCCCGTACCGCCTCGAACAGGGCCGTCACCGCCTCCGGCGAGGTCACGTCCGTCGGTACGCACAGGACGTCGGCCGACGGGACGGACGCGGCCGTCTCCTCCAGGGGCTCCCGTCGGCGGCCCCCCAGCGCCACCGACCAGCCCGCCTCGGCCAGGGCCCGTGCCACGCCGCGGCCGATGCCCGAACCCGCTCCCGTCACCACTGCGATGCGCGACTCAGTACTCATGGGCGCGCAGCGTACGGCAGACGCGTGCCCCATGAACTCATCCGTCCGACACGTGGATGTTCTGTACCCGACAACGTGACGTCGCCCCGCCCCACTCGAATACCGGACGGACAACATCCGCCTGGGGAGGGGTACATGACACACACTCAGCAGTACGACGGCGAATTGCGGGCCGCCGCCCGCCACTTCGGCCGCCGTCGCTTCCTCACCGTCACCGGGGCCGCCGCTGCGCTCGCCTTCGCGGTCAACCTGCCGGCCGCCGGCACCGCGAGCGCCGCCGAGCTGAACCCCGCGCGAATCGCCGAGAACCCGTTCACCCTGGGGGTGGCGTCCGGCGACCCGCTGCCCGGCTCCGTCCTCCTGTGGACCCGGCTCGCGCCGCGCCCCTTCGAGACCGACGGCGGACTGCCCCGTTCCCGCGTCGCCGTCCGCTGGGAACTCGCCCACGACGAGCGCTTCACCCGGACCGTCCGCCGCGGCACGGTCACCGCGCACCCCGAGTTCCAGCACAGCGTCCATGTCGAGATCGACCACCTCGACCAGGACCGGGTGTACTTCTACCGGTTCCGCGTCGGCGACTGGATCAGCCCCGTCGGCCGCACCCGCACCGCGCCCGCCGCCGGCGCCCGGATATCCGGGCTCACCCTCGCCGCCGTCTCCTGCCAGGCCTACCACGACGGCTACTTCACCGCGTACGGACATCTCGCCCGGGAGGACGTCGACGTCGTCTTCCACCTCGGCGACTACCTCTACGAGTACGCGGTCAACGCCACCGGCGGCGCCCGCGCCTACACCGACCGGCGCCTGCCCGCCGTCTTCAACCGGGAGACGATCACCCTGGAGGACTACCGGCTGCGGTACGCCCTCTACAAGTCCGACCCGGACCTGCAGGCCGCGCACGCCGCGCACCCCTTCGTCGTCACCTGGGACGACCACGAGACCGAGAACAACTACGCGGGCGAGATCCCCGAGAACGACGTGCCGCCGGAGGAGTTCCTGCTCCGCCGCGCCGCCGCCTACCGCGCCTACTGGGAGAACCAGCCGCTCCGCAGGCCCCAGCAGCCGGAAGGGGCCGACATGCGGCTCTACCGCCGCCTCCGCTTCGGCAGGCTGGCGCAGTTCGACATCCTCGACACCCGTCAGTACCGCTCCGACCAGGCGTACGGCGACGGCTGGCAGGTACCCGGGCCCGAGTCCGAGGACCCGAGCCGCACCATGACCGGCGCCACCCAGGAGCGCTGGCTGCTCGACGGCTGGCGCGACTCGCGCGCCCTGTGGAACGTCCTCCCGCAGCAGGTCGTCTTCGCCGAGCGGCGCAACGTGCCCACGGCCGACTTCAAGCTGTCCATGGACTCCTGGGACGGCTATCCGGCCTCCCGCCGGCGCATCCTGGACGGCGCGGCGGCGGCCGGCGTGGAGAATCTGATGGTGCTCACCGGCGACGTCCACGTCGGCTACGGCCTCGACATCAAGGCCGACCACCGCGACCCCGCGTCCCGGACCCTCGGCACCGAGATCGTCGCCACCTCCATCGCCAGCGGCAAGGACGGCGCCGACCGGCCCGCCAACTACGACGCCCTCACCCAGGCCAACCCGCACATGAAGTTCTACAACGGGCGGCGCGGCTATGTGACGGTCGCGCTCGGCCGGGACAGCGCCCGCGCCGACTTCCGTACGGTCTCGGCCGTGACGACCCCGGGCGCCCCGGTCGCCACGGCCGGCTCCTACGTCACGGAGGCGGGCAACCCGGGTCTCAAGCCCGCGTGACCGACAGTTCGGACGGATAGCGGACGCCGACGCGGTCCCGTACCGCGTCGAGCGTCCGCATCACCGCCAGCGAACCCTCCAGCGGCACGAGCGGGGACTCGGTCTCGCCCGCGCGCAGGCAGCGCATGACCTCCGCGGCCTCGTGGCGCAGGGAGTGCGGATCGTCCTCGTTCACGAACTCCTCCGGCTCCCGGCCGGCCCGGTGCAGTGTGAACCGGTCCAGGAAGAAGAAGCCCCGCGGAATGTCGATCCGGCCCTTCGACCCCGTCACCGACGCGGTCAGCGGGGTGTCCGCCACGAGCGAGCACGACAGCAGCGCCGAGGCGCCGGAGTCCCAGCCCATCAGCATCCCGGTGTTCAGGTCGACGCCCTCGGGCGAGAGGAGCGCATGCGCCTGCACCGAGTCGGGCTCGCCGAGCAGCAGCTGCGCGAACGAGACGGGGTACACCCCGAGGTCCAGGAGCGCCCCGCCGCCCACCGCCGGGTCCCGCAGCCGGTGGTCCGCGGCGAACGGGCCCGCGAGCCCGAAGTCCGCCTGTACGCTCCTGACCTCACCGATCGCTCCGTCCGCGATCAGCTCGCGGATGCGCCGGATCAGCGGGTTGCAGTACATCCACATGGCCTCCATCAGGAAGAGGCCACGCTCCCGGGCGAGGGCGACCAACTCCTCCGCCTCGCCCGCGTTGAGCGTGAACGCCTTCTCGCAGAGGACCGCCTTGCCCGCCTCCAGGGCGAGCCCGGCGGCCGCGCGGTGGGCGTGGTGCGGAGTCGCCACGTACACCACGTCGACGTCGGGGTCGGCGGTGAGCGCGGCCCATTCCCCGTACGCCCGCGGTATCCCGAACCGGTCGGCGAAGGCCTTCGCCGACGCCTCCGTACGGGAGGCGACGGCCACGACCTCCGCGCCCGCCGTCGTCAGCAGATCGGTGGTGAACCGGGCGGCGATCCCGCCGGTCGCCAGCACACCCCACCGCACGGTCTTCCCGGACGTTCCCATGCCCCACCCCAAAAGGTCTCGACCATCCCGGACGAGCTGAGAGCATAGGGAAAGTTTCAACGAAATGGAGCAGTCGATGCCGGAGAGCGGCCGGACCAGCACGAAAGATCACATAGTCGAAGGGCCGGTCGTCGCGGCCCGGCGCGCGGGGCTGCTCGTCACCCTGGTCCTCGGCGGACTCACGGCCCTGCCCCCGCTCTCCATGGACATGTACCTGCCGGCCCTGCCGGAGGTCACGGAGTCGCTGCGCTCGCCCGCCGCGACCGTCCAGCTGACCCTGACCGCCTGCCTCGCCGGCATGGCGCTCGGCCAGCTCGTCGTCGGTCCCATGAGCGACAAGTGGGGGCGCCGGCGGCCGCTGCTCATCGGCATGATCGTGTACGTCGCCGCCACCGCGGTCTGCGCGCTCGCGCCCTCCGCGGAACTCCTCATCGCCTTCCGTCTGCTCCAGGGTCTGGCGGGCGCGGCCGGCATCGTGATCGCCCGGGCCGTGGTCCGCGACCTGTACGACGGCGTCGACATGGCGCGCTTCTTCTCCACCCTGATGCTGATCTCCGGCGTCGCCCCGATCATCGCCCCGCTCATCGGCGGCCAGATCCTGCGGATCACCGACTGGCGCGGGGTCTTCTACGTCCTCACCGTCATCGGGGTCCTGCTCACCGTGGTGGTGTGGAAGTTCCTCGCCGAGACCCTGCCGCCCGAGCGGCGGCACGCGGGCGGGGTCGGCGAGGCGCTGCGCACCATGCGCGGGCTGCTCGCGGACCGGGTCTTCACCGGCTACATGCTGGCCGGCGGGCTCGCCTTCGCCGCGCTCTTCGCGTACATCTCGGCGTCCCCGTTCGTCGTCCAGGAGATCTACGGTGCCTCGCCGCAGACCTTCAGCCTTCTCTTCGGCCTCAACTCCATCGGGCTCGTCGCCGTCGGCCAGATCAACGGCAAGCTGCTGGTCGGACGTGTCAGCCTCGACAAGGCTCTGGGCTGTGGGCTGAGCGTGATCCTGCTCGCCTCGGTGGCGCTGGTGCTCATGACGAGCGGCCTGTTCGGGAAGGTGGGTCTCGTCCCGATCGCCGCCGGTCTCTTCGTCCTGATGTCGGCGATGGGTCTGGCGATGCCGAACACCAACGCGCAGGCCCTGATGCGAACCCCGCACGCGGCGGGCTCCGCGTCCGCGCTGCTCGGCACCTCGTCCTTCCTGATCGGCGCGATCGCCTCGCCGCTCGTCGGCATCGCGGGGGAGGCGACGGCCGTCCCCATGGCGGTGGTGCAACTGGTCTGCGCGATCGCGGCGCTCGGCTGCTTCCTGACACTGTGCCGCCCGTGGCGGAAGGCGCAGCCGCAGGATGCCTGAGTCGGCCGACGCGGGTCGGCCGGGGGCCGTGGTGTGCGGGCGGGGGGTCGGGCGGGGTTCTTCGGCGCCTAAAATGTGGAGGTGAACGCCTCCCCCTCCCTCGCCTCCGGTGACACCTTGCGCGTCGCCCTCGCCGGGCTTCTCGGCGGGCTGCCGCCGCGTCAGGCGGCCCAGGCCGTCGATCGGCTGATCGCCAGCTACCGGGGGACGACCCCGACCGACGCCCCCGTGCTCCGCGACCGCTCCGACGTCGCCGCGTACGCCGCGTACCGGATGCCGGCGACCTTCGAGGCGGTACGGGCGGCGCTCGACGCACTGCGGGACGCGGCGCCCGCGTGGGAGCCGACGACGCACACCGACATCGGCGGCGGGACGGGCGCGGCGAGCTGGGCCGTCGCCGAGGCATGGGACAACTCCCCGCGCACGACGGTCCTGGACTGGGCGGCGCCCGCGCTCGCGCTCGGGCGGGAGCTGGCCGCCGGGGTGTTCGAGGCGGAGTGGCGACGGGCCCGCATCAGCGGAGCGCTGAAGCTCGACGAGACGGACCTCGTGACGGTCTCGTACGTCCTGAAGGAGCTCACCGAGGCCGACCGCCGGGCCGTCGTGGCCGAGGCAGCCCGCGTGGCGCAGACCGTCGTGATCGTCGAACCCGGAACCCCCGACGGCTACGAGCGGATCATCGCGGCCCGCACGCTCCTCGTCGAGGCCGGCCTCACCGTGGCCGCGCCGTGCCCGCACAGCGGCGCGTGCCCGATCGAGCCGGGCGCGGACTGGTGCCACTTCGCGGCGCGGGTGAGCAGGTCGTCGCTGCACCGGCAGGTGAAGGGCGGCTCGCTGCCGTACGAGGACGAGAAGTTCAGCTACGTCGCGGCGACCAGGTTCCCCGTGACGCCGGCGGTGTCCCGGGTGACCCGGAAGCCCCAGATCCGCAAGGGCCAGGTCCTGCTGGAGCTCTGCGGCGCGGAGGAGACGGGCCTCACCCGCGAGACGGTCACCAAGCGCCACGGTGCGCTCTACAAGGCCGCACGGGACGCCGAATGGGGCGACGCCTGGCCCCCGGAGTAACGGAGCCGGGGCGAGCCCCGGTCGCCGGAGTCGCAGAGTGGGGCGATGCCCCCGGCCCCGGAGCGACGGCCAGCGCCCCCGGCGCGCGGGTGCCGGAGCGGCCGAGTGGGGCGGTGCCGGGCCCGAAGCATCGGAGGCCCGGCCGACACGCGGGCCCGCGAAGCCCGACGGTCGGCGTTGCCGAGTGGGGCGGGGCCCCGGCCCCGAGCCGGGGCCGGGGCATCGCCCCGGGGTGTCAGGAGCGGAGCTCCTGCGTGCAGCACTTCACGCTGCCCCCGCCCTTGAGGAGTTCCGACAGGTCCATCCCCAGCGGCTCGAAGCCCCGGTCACGGAGCGGGGCGTAGAGCCCCACCGCCGCCTGCGGCAGCAGCACATGGCGGCCGTCGCTCACCGCGTTCAGGCCCAGCGCCGCCGCATCGGCCTCCGTCGCCAGCAGGGCGTCGGGGAAGAGCCGGGCGAGCACCGCCCGGCTCCCGGCCGAGAAGGCGCCGGGGTAGTACATGACCTCGTCCCCCTCCGCGTCCAGGACACTCAGCGCCGTGTCCAGGTGGTAGTAGCGCGGGTCCACCAGCTCCAGGCCGATGACCGGGCGCCCGAAGAACTCCTGTGCCTCGTGGTGCGCGAGCGGACTGGAGCGGAAGCCGCGGCCTGCCAGGATCCACGACGCGGTCACCGCGAAGTCGCCCTCGCCCTCGTTCACGTGCTCCGGCACCCATACCTCCGGGTAACCGTTCCTGCTGAACCAGTCCCGGTGCGCCGTCGCCTCGTCCGTACGTTCCGGATAGGCGAACTTCGCGCCCAGCACCCGTCCGTCCACCACGGTCGCGCCGTTCGCGGCGAAGACCATGTCCGGCAGGCCGGGGTCCGGGTCGAGGAGCTCGACGGTGTGGCCGAGCGAGACGTATCGGGCCTGCAGGTCCTCCCACTGTGCGAGGGCGAGCGGCAGGTCGACCGGTTTGGTGGGGTCCATCCATGGGTTGATGGAGTACGTCACCTTGAAGTGCGTGGGTGGGCACATCAGATAACGGCGGGGCGAGGCCTCGCGCGGAGTCAGGCGCAATGAGGGCTCCTCACGGACGAAGTGAGATGGTCGGACGGAGCCCATGGTCCGCCTTCCATCGCCTGCGCGCAGTGGACCGTTCGGGTGGTTCGACTGAACATCATGTAGCGAGACGCATCGTCTCGCCCGCTGCTAGATTGGACGCATGTCCGACACCAAGGCCCCCGACGCCTCCCGCCGCAGCGAACGCTCCCGCCGCGCCATCTTCGACGCCGCCCTCGCCCTCGTCTCCGAGGCCGGCTACGCCAAGACCACCATCGAGGGCATCGCCGCCCGCGCCGGCGTCGGCAAGCAGACCATCTACCGCTGGTGGCCCTCCAAGGCGGCCGTCCTGCTGGACGCCTTCCTCGACCTCGCCGCGCAGGCCAACGAGGCCCTCGGCGGCGACGCCGAGAGTGAGATCCCCGACACCGGCGACCTCGCCGCCGACCTGAAGTACGTGCTGCGCGCCACCGTCGACGAGCTGAACAACCCGACGTACGACGCCCCCTCCCGCGCCCTCGCCGCCGAGGGCATCGTCAACGCGGAACTCGGCGCCCAGTTCGTGGAGCGGCTCCTGGAACCGCAGCTCCAGCACTACGTACGCCGCATCCAGGCCGCCCAGGCCGCCGGGGACGTCGACCCCGCCGTCGACCCCCGCATCGCCCTCGAACTCCTCGTCGGCCCCCTGAACCACCGCTGGCTGCACCGCACGCTGCCGCTCACCCACGCCTACGCCGACACCCTCGTCGACTACGCGCTGCGCGGGCTCGCGCCCAGGGCGTAACCCCGTTACGTACCCCGGTTGGGGACTCCGGTCACCTGAAGCATCGGAAGATGCGACGATGGGCAGAGCCGAACGGGCGAGCACAACGGGCTAGCGCAGGTGTGAGGGGATAGATGGGCGACGGTATCGGCCGCTACCGCGGCACGGAGAGCAAACTCGCGCAGTGGCTGCGCAGGCGTCCGAAACGCACAGCGGCGGACGACGAGAGCCACCGTGTGAAGCTGCTCCTGGACGCCGCTGCCGCAGGTCTGCCCCTCGCCCCCGCCGCGTACCCCGTCGGATACCGCTGCTCCTGTGAGCGCATCGGCTGTCCGACCCCCGCCCGGCACCCCGTCTCGTTCGCCTGGCAGACCCAGTCGACCACCGACCGCGCCCAGATCGAGCGCTGGGCCCTGGGCGAGCCCGAGGCCAACTTCATCACCGCCACCGGCATGGTCCACGATGTCCTCGACGTCCCCCTCCAGGCCGGCCGCGCCGCCCTGGAGCGACTGCTCGCCGAGGGCATCGACGTCGGCCCCGTCGCCGAATCCGCCGAGAGCGCGGGCGACGGCGGCCGGATGCTCTTCTTCACCGCCACCCGCGGTACTCCCGAGGACGAGGACGAGTGGTGGCCCTGCGAGCTGGACTGCCATCCGGAGACCATGGCCGAGCACCCGGGGCTGCGCTGGCACTGTCGCGGCAGCTACGTCCTCGTACCGCCGGCCCGGCTCATCGGTGACGAGGACGAGCAGCCGGCTCTCGCCTGGGTCCGCGGCCCCGAGCACGCCCTGCCCGACCCGCTGAACCTTCTGGAGACCCTCACCGACGCCTGCGCCCGGCACGCCGCCGAGCAGGGTGAGCAGCACACCGGACACGAGGTGGCCTGGCCGCTCGGCCGCCGCTGAGGGCCGACGGCCCTCAGGGGAGTACGAGGCGGGGGCGGCGCGACGAGAGCCGGGAACAAGGGGCCGGTGCAACGAGCCCGAGCCCGGAAGGCGACCCGCCACGAGCCCGAGGCCGGAAGCCCGAGACTCACGAGTCGGCACGCCGCGAGCCCTGGCCAAGAGCTCAGGGCCGGGACCCGGCACTGCCGGTCAGGGTGGCCACGGGGCGGTCCTGCCGCTACGAGCCCTTCGCCCCCGTCACGCCCTGGAGCCGGCCCGCGACCGTGACCCCGTCCTGTTCCGTGCCCGTCGGCTTCACCAGGACGGCCTGGCTCGACACCCATTCCTTGGTGACCGTGTTCTTCACCTCGCCGGTCAGCAGCGCCTTCACATCGGGCGTGACCTTCGGCCGGTAGCCCTGCGCCGCCGTCTGCCGCTCGAAGTAGCGCGTCGCGAAGAAGACCAGCGCCCCGCCGTCCTCCGTCGCGAGGCCCAGCGGCGCGAAGTCCCCGGCGTCGGCGACCTGGTCGATGTACTGCGTCGCCAGGCCCACCCGCTTCGCGGCCTTCTGCCGCTCGTCCCGCCACTCGGTGGTGTGCGGACCCGCCGCGAACTGGCCCTGCTCCCCGCCGCCGAGGAGCGAGACATAGCTCTGCCCCAGATCCTTGGGCGCCACCGCCAGCTCGGCGGAGTCCGCGTCGACCGGTACCGCGTACCCGCCGTCCGTCTTGAACGCCGGGATCTCGTCCGGGGTCAGGATCGCCAGGTACGCGGCCTCCCACAGCTGCTCGGAGCCGTTGCGCACGAAGACGAGAAGCCAGCGGTTGTCGCCGCTGCCCTGGTCGGTGTCCCGGTTGGAGTCGGTGTCCACGACGAACCAGCGCGGCCAGCCGGCCTTCTTCGGCAGCACGAACTTCGCGTCCGTCAGCTCCAGCGGCCGGTGGGCGGGGTTGCCGTTCGGGCTGGTGATCGAACGGGACTTCAGACCGGCCTGGTTGATCGCCCCCAGCGGCCCGGTGACCCGGCCGGCGTCGAGCGCCGGATCGTACGCCTTGTCCGCCTTGTTGTAGGACTCGGTGAAGTCCTTGAGGGCCTGCTCGGCCTCACTCTTCGTCGCCGCCGGGAGCAGTTCCCGCTCGCCGTGCACCGTCACGCAGCCGCTCGCCGTCAGCGCCAGCACGGTCGCCGCCGTCGTCGCCACGAGTGCCCTCGACGGTCGCCTCAGCCTTCTCATCGATCGCCTTCTGCTTCTTCACCGGCACGGACGGACCCGACCCTACCGGGGCCAGGAACAGTGCGAGCGTCGGGACCAGATACAGCGCCCACACCGTGACCTGAAGAACCGTCGGATCGGGCTGGAAGTTGAAGACTCCCTTGAGGAGCGTTCCGTACCAACTGTCCGGCGGAATCGTCGCCGAGACGTCGAACGCCTTGTTCGCGAGCCCGTCCAGGAAGCGCGCCTCCTGGAGGTCGTGCACGCCGTACGCGAGGACACCGGCCGCCACCACGACGAGCATCCCGCCCGTCCAGGTGAAGAACCTCGCCAGGTTGATCCTCAGCGCCCCGCGGTAGAACAGCCAGGCCAGGAGCATGGCCGTCGCGATGCCGAGCAGCACCCCGATCAGCGGCGCGGACGTGCCGTCGGAGGAGGCCCGTACCGACGCCCAGACGAACAGCGCGGTCTCCAGGCCCTCGCGGCCGACCGCCAGGAAGGCGGTGGTGACCAGCGCGCCCGTGCCCATTCGCAGCGCCGCGTCCAGCCTGCCGTGCAGCTCCGCCCTCAGATGCCGGGCGGTGCGGCGCATCCAGAAGACCATCCAGGTCACCAGGACGACGGCGAGGATGGACAGCGAACCGCCGAGCAGCTCCTGCGCCTCGAAGGTCAGCTCCTGCGAGCCGAACTCGAGTCCGGCACCGAAGGCCAGCGCGATACCGACCGCGACCCCGATGCCGATCCAGATCGGCCTCAGGGCCTCACGGTGGCCCGTCTTCACCAGGTACGCGATGAGGATGCAGACGACCAGGCCGGCCTCCAGGCCCTCGCGCAGGCCGATCAGATAGTTGCCGAACACGGCGTCTCCTTGTCTCCGTCCGCGGCTACGAGAACAGTGCCCGGCCCCACCAGTCGTCCTTGTCGCGGACGCCCGGCGGGACGGCGAACAGGGCCGAACCCACGTGCTGGATGTACTCGTTGAGGACGTCCGCGCGGGCCAGCGAGGTCTGCACCGGGACGAAGCCGGTACGGACGTCACGCTGGTACGCGAGGAAGAACAGGCCCGCCTCCAGACGGCCGAGACCGTCCGTGCCGTCCGTGAAGGAGTAGCCGCGGCGCAGGATCGTCGCCCCGTTGTTGGAGTCCGGGTGCGCGAGCCGGACGTGCGCCTCCGGCTTCATCGCCTTCAGGAACGGTTCGTCGTGCTCCTTGGCCTTGCCGACCGGCGCTCCCTCGCGCTTGTCGCGACCGAAGATGTCCTCCTGCTCCTGGAGCGGAGTGCGGTCCCAGGTCTCGACGTTCATCCGGATCCGGCGGGCGACGAGGTACGACCCGCCGGTCATCCAGGCCGCCCGGCCCGGGGCGTCCTGGGCGGGGACCCACACGTGCTTGTCCAGGGCCGCGGTGTCGGTGCCCGCGATGTTGCGGGTGCCGTCCTTGAAACCGAACAGATTTCGCGGGGTCTGCGCGTCGGGCGTCGTGGATGACGTCTTGCCGAAGCCCAGCTGCGACCATCGCACCGCCACCTTGCCGAAGCCGATCCGTGCGAGGTTGCGGATCGCGTGCACCGCGACCTGCGGGTCGTCCGCGCATGCCTGGACGCACAGGTCGCCCCCGCTGCGCGCCGGGTCCAGGTTGTCGCCGGGGAACTTGGGCAGGTCGACCAGCGCGCCGGGCCGCCGGTCCTTCAGACCGAAGCGTCCGTCGAAGAGGGAGGGGCCGAAGCCGATGGTGAGGGTGAGCCGGGACGGCTTGAGACCGAGGGCCTCGCCGGTGTCGTCCGGAGGGGCCTCCGGCAGACCTCCGTAGGCACCCTCGCCGACCTCGTGACCGGCCGTCATGCGCTCGGCGGCCCGCGTCCAGTCCTTCAGGAGCTGGACGAGCTCGGCGCGGTCCCGCGTCTTCACGTCGAAGGCGGCGAAGTGCAGCCGGTCCTGGACGGCCGTGGCGATACCGGCCTGGTGCGGCCCGTGGAAGGGGACGGCCGCGCCGCTGTCGGCGACGGGCGCGGCGCCGGCCCCGCCACGGGTCAGCGCGAC
>NZ_JBHTTQ010000153.1:0-12826 GCF_042794475.1 Streptomyces sp. NPDC056527 | reverse complement strand
GGCCGGCAGGACTTTCAAAGGAACCTCGCCATCCGAAGATGGACGGGGTATCAACTAATCTGGCGTTGATTTTTGGCACGCTGTTGAGTTCTCAAAGAACGGACGCTTCCTTCGTACTCACCCTCTCGGGCTTTCCTCCGGGCTTTTCCCTTCGGTCTTTCGTGTTTCCAACCTTACCAGATCCTTTTCCGCTCCGTTTCCGGTTCGGATTTTGTTTCCGGTGGCCTGTTGGGGGCCTTGCCTTTCGGCGTGGTCACTACTTTAGCCGAATTCCCCGGCGACTCATAATCGAGCCATTCGGACCAAATTTCGGCATGCCGAAATCCGCACCCGGTGGGGTTCGTCGTAGGTAGTGGATGGCCGCTCCGGGGTGCTTGAAGAAGCATGTCCCGTTTCAAGCGGCTCGCCTACGTTAGGCGTCCGCAGCACCCGAGTCAAGTCGGGTCAAGAGGTCCTCTTGCGGGGCACATGGGCGCGGTACGGGCTGACCGTCGGGTCGGCGTCGATCCAGAAGCGCCAGGGATGCGGTGCTCCGTCGCCGCCCACTCCCGTGCGGGGGCCACTGCGTACCTGGTCGGCCGGGGGTGGGGTTCCCTTAAGAAGGGACAGAGGGGAGTCCGCGCCGGCGCAGGTGTCGGTGCCGTTCAGGGAGAGGGCCACGTCGAGGGCCGTGGCCAGGCGGGCCGGGCCTTTGGCCAGTTCCCTGTCGTAGCGGGCCGAGAGTCGACGGGTCCGTGCCTGTTCCGCGCCCACGAGGATCTCGCCCGCGCGCAGCAGGACACCGCTCGCGTGGCCCTCGGGTCCGCACACCAGATTGAGGCAGTGCCACATCCCGTAGGTGAAGTAGACGTACGCGTGTCCGGGCGGGCCGAACATGACGGCGTTGCGTGCGGTGCGGCCGCGGAAGGCGTGGGAGCCGGGGTCGATGGCGCCGGCGTACGCCTCCACCTCGGTGAGGCGGAGTTCGATGCGGCCGGCGTTCGAGTTCCGTACGAGGGTGCGGCCGAGCAGATCGGGGGCGACGTCCAGGACGGGGCGGTCGAAGAAGGCCCGCGGGAGCGGCGTACGGTCGGGGCTCTCGCTCATGGCGCCCGAGCGTACTGGGGTCTCCTGGGTAAGCGGTGGGGAACCGGTTACGGTCGTCGCGCGTATGTAGAGGTCAAGGCCAAGCAGGACAAGAGGGAGTGTTCATGGGGTTCAAGAAGCTGCTCGCGAGCCTGGGTGCCGGCGGTGCGTCCGTCGAGACGGTGCTCACCGAGGAGAACGTCGTCCCGGGTGGCGTCGTCCAGGGTGAGGTGCGGATCCAGGGCGGTTCGGTCGACCAGCAGATCGAGGGGCTGTCCGTGGGCCTGCAGGCCCGGGTCGAGGTCGAGGGCGCGGACCAGGAGACCAAGCAGGACATCGAGTTCGTCAAGGTCCGGCTCGGCGGCGCCTTCACGGTGCAGGCCGGTGCGGTGCACGTGGTGCCGTTCGGTCTGGAGATTCCCTGGGAGACGCCGGTCACCGCGATCGCGGGGCAGCAGCTGCGCGGGATGAACATCGGTGTGACCACCGAGCTGGAGATCGCCCGCGCGGTGGACTCCGGCGACCTGGACCCGATCAACGTCCACCCGCTGCCGGCGCAGCAGGCGATCCTGGACGCCTTCCTCCAGCTGGGCTTCCGTTTCAAGAGTGCGGACATGGAGCGTGGGCTCATCCGCGGGACCCGGCAGAAGCTGCCGTTCTACCAGGAGATCGAGTTCTTCCCGCCGCAGCAGTACCGCGGTCTGAACCAGGTCGAGGTCAGCTTCGTCGCGGACGACCGTGAGATGGACGTCGTCCTGGAGATGGACAAGAAGCCGGGGCTGTTCAGCGAGGGCAGTGACTCGTTCCGCGCGTTCAAGGTGGGTCTGCAGGACTTCCACACGACCGACTGGGCTGCTTACCTCAACCAGTGGCTCGCCGACGTCGGTGGCAAGCGCAACTGGCTCTAGGCTCACCCCCGTACAGAAGTCTGCGATACGGAGGTACGGACGTGGCCGAGGGGAAGAGGGCGCCGCTCCCTCACGACTTCCATCCGCAGGTGCCGGCGTTCACCGTGGTGAGCGACGACATCGTGGCGGGTGGTGCGCTGAAGGACGCGCAGGTGTACGCGGCGGGGAACATCTCGCCCCAGCTGAGCTGGGAGGGGTTTCCGGCGGAGACGAAGAGCTTCGCCGTCACCTGCTTCGACCCGGACGCTCCGACGGGCAGCGGGTTCTGGCACTGGGTGCTGTTCGACATCCCGGTGTCGGTGACCGAGCTGCCGGCGGGCGTGGGCACGGGGTCGTTCGCGGGGCTGCCGGCCGGTGCCGTGCAGGCGCGTAACGACTACGGGTCCAGGGACTTCGGCGGTGCCGCTCCCCCGGCCGGCGAGAACCACCGCTACGTCTTCACCGTGTACGCGGTGGACACGGAGAAGCTCGGGCCGGACGCGGACACCTCTCCCGCGGCCGTCGGCTTCAACCTGCGGTTCCACACGCTGGGGCGTGCGCAGTTGATCGCCGAGTACACCGGTCCCGCGCGCAGCTGAGCGTTCGTTTGTTGTTTGCCCGCTTCTGGTCTTGGAGAGATCAGAAGCGGGCATCTTTCGTTGCGCACGATATTGCGTTGTCCAACCCGGCGCGCCCGGCCAGAGTTGATCCCAGCCCGGAGCCCTGCCATGGGGCTGGGCCGGCACACGGGAGGTGGGCACAATGCGGGACACGCTGGTTCTGAACGCGAGCTTCGAGCCGCTTTCGACGGTCACACTCAACCGTGCGGTGGTGCTTGTCCTGCAGGACAAGGCCGTCGTGGAGCAGGAGCATCCCGATCTTCGCATGCGTGCCGCCGCCGTCGACATTCCGGTGCCTCGGGTGATCAGGCTCTGCCGTTACGTACGGGTGCCGTTCCGAAGACAGGCTCCGTGGTCGAGGCGGGGTGTGCTGGTCCGGGACCAGCACCGGTGCGCGTACTGCGGGAGGCGCGCGACGACCGTGGACCATGTGGTGCCGCGGGCGCAGGGTGGTGGGGACAGCTGGCTGAACACGGTGGCGTCCTGCGCCGAGGACAACCACCGCAAGGCGGACCGGACTCCGGAGCAGGCGGGGATGCCGCTGCTGCGCGAGCCGTTCGTGCCGACGCCGGCGGACGCGATGCTGCTGGCGATGCGGGCCGGTGAGAGGTCCGAGCTGCCGGAGTGGCTGGCCAGTTCGGCGGCGTGATCCGGTGCTTCCGGATCTGCGTAGAGGTGTACGACGAGGGCCCGCTTCCCTGCTCGGGGAGCGGGCCCTCGTCGTTCAGCGGAGCAGCAGCTGGACGATGGCGACGGTGCCGACGGTCACGATGACGCCACGCAGGACGTTCGGGGGCAGACGGCGGCCGACCTTGGCGCCGATCTGGCCTCCGATGGCGGAGCCGACGGCGATGAGCAGGACGGCGGTCCAGTCGAAGTCGGCGACGAAGAGGAAGAAGAGCGCGGCGATGCTGTTGACGATCGCGGCGAGGACGTTCTTGACGGCGTTGAGGCGCTGGAGGGTGTCGGCGAGGAGCATTCCCATGAGGGAGAGGTAGATGATCCCCTGGGCGGCGGTGAAGTAGCCGCCGTAGACGCTGGCCAGGAGCAGTCCGATGAGCAGGAGCGGGCCGCCGTCGGGGTCTCCCTGGTGACCGTGGCGTTCGCGGCGGCTCTGTACGGCCTTGGAGATCCGGGGCTGGAGGATGACCAGGACCAGGGCGAGGGCGACGAGGACGGGAACGATGGTCTCGAACGCCCGGGCCGGGAGCATCAGCAGGAGGACGGCTCCGCAGAGTCCGCCGATGGCGGCGACGGTGCCGAGGCGCAGGACGCGCCGGCGCTGGCCCTTGAGTTCCTCGCGGTAGCCGATGGCTCCGCTGATGGAGCCGGGGATGAGGCCGAGGGCGTTGGAGACGGTGGCCGTGACCGGGGGCAGTCCGGTGAGGAGGAGGACGGGGAACGTGATCAGCGTTCCCGATCCGACGATGGTGTTGATGGTGCCGGCTCCGACGCCGGCCGCGAACACGGCCAGTACTTCCCAGATGGACAAAGCCATCTCCTTACAGGATCAGTGGCTCGCCTCCCCGCCCTGACGTCCGTCGGGGTCGAGGGGCTCGCACCGATCATGCACGACTGCGTGTAGGTGTCAGTCGACCGGGGGCACTTCGCGGCGTTCGGTCTCGTTGCCGGTGCGGCTGCCGGGCACCGCACCGGTGTTGAAGCCGGGTGCTCCGCCGCCGAGGTTGCCGAAGGCGCCGGAGAGGCCCTTGAGGGCGTCGCCGATCTCGCTGGGCACGATCCAGAGCTTGTTGGCGTCGCCCTCGGCGATCTTCGGCAGCATCTGGAGGTACTGGTAGGAGAGGAGCTTCTGGTCCGGGTCGCCGGCGTGGATGGCCTCGAAGACCGTACGGACGGCCTGGGCCTCGCCCTCGGCGCGCAGGGCGGCGGCTTTGGCCTCACCCTCGGCGCGGAGGATCGCGGACTGCTTCTCGCCCTCGGCGGTGAGGATCTGCGACTGGCGGATGCCCTCTGCGGTGAGGATCGCGGCGCGCTTGTCGCGGTCGGCGCGCATCTGCTTCTCCATCGAGTCCTGGATGGAGGTCGGCGGCTCGATCGCCTTGAGCTCGACGCGGTTGACGCGGATGCCCCACTTGCCGGTGGCCTCGTCGAGGACGCCGCGCAGGGCCGCGTTGATCTCCTCGCGGGAGGTGAGGGTGCGCTCCAGGTCCATGCCGCCGATGATGTTGCGCAGGGTGGTGACGGTGAGCTGCTCGATGGCCTGGATGTAGCTGGCGACCTCGTAGGTCGCGGCCCGGGCGTCGGTCACCTGGTAGTAGATGACGGTGTCGATGTTGACGACCAGGTTGTCCTGGGTGATCACCGGCTGCGGCGGGAACGGGACGACCTGTTCGCGGAGGTCGATCCGGTTGCGAATCGAGTCGATGAACGGGACGACGATGTTCAGACCGGCGTTGAGGGTGCGGGTGTAGCGGCCGAAGCGCTCGACGATCGCTGCGCTCGCCTGCGGGATGACCTGGATCGTCTTGATCAGGGCGATGAAGACGAGCACCACCAGAATGATCAGGACGATGATGACTGCTGACATCGCGTTCCCTGTGCCCTTCGCTGCCGGTCGACTGCCGGGTTGGTTGTGATGATCGAGTTTCCCAGACGGCGCGCCGTCTCGTGGGGGGTTCGGTCACATGACCACGGCGGTCGCCCCGTCGATCTCGACGACGTCGACCTGGTCGCCGGGTTCGAAGGCCAGCCCGGAGTCGAGCGCGCGGGCGGACCAGATCTCACCGGCGAGCTTGATGCGGCCGCCGTTGCCGTCGACCCGCTCCAGGACGACGGCTTGACGGCCTTTCAGCGCGTCGATGCCGCTGGCGTGCTGGGGCGGGCCGTTGCGGTGGCGGGCGGCGATGGGTCGGACCACCGCGAGGAGCGCCACGGAGACGATGACGAAGACGACCACCTGCGCGACGATGCCGAAGCCGAGACCTGCGGTCACGGCTCCGGCTACCGCACCGACGGCGAACATGCCGAATTCAGGCATTGCGGTCAGGACGAGCGGAATGCCGAGTCCTACCGCGCCGATCAGCCACCAGACCCATGCGTCGATGTCCACGTGGTCATGGTAGGGCGGTGGGGTGGGTCCGGGACAGGGTGCGATTCCCGGCCGGATTGGGCTACTTCAGCGGGAGGCCCTGCGCGGTGTAGCGGTCGCCGACGTGCTCGACGACGAGCGGGAGGCCGAAGCAGAGGGAGAGGTTGCGGGAGGTCAGCTCGGTCTCCATCGGGCCGGCGGCGAGCACCTTGCCCTGACGGATCATCAGAACGTGGGTGAAGCCCGGGGCGATCTCCTCGACATGGTGGGTGACCATGATCATGGAGGGGGCGTACGGGTCGCGCGCGAGGCGGCCGAGGCGGCGGACGAGGTCCTCGCGGCCGCCGAGGTCGAGTCCGGCGGCGGGCTCGTCGAGGAGGAGGAGCTCGGGGTCGGTCATCATCGCGCGGGCGATCAGGGTGCGCTTGCGCTCGCCCTCGGAGAGGGTGCCGAACCTGCGGTCCAGGTACTCGGTCATGCCGAGGCGGTCGAGGAAGGCGCGGGCGCGCTGCTCGTCGACGGCGTCGTAGTCCTCGTGCCAGGTGGCGGTCATGCCGTACGCGGCGGTGAGGACGGTCTCCAGGACGGTCTGCTTCTTGGGGAGCTTCTCCGCCATGGCGATGCCGGCCATGCCGATGCGGGGGCGGAGGTCGAAGACGTCGGTGCCGACGCCGCCGAGCTGCTCGCCGAGGACCCGGGCGGTGCCGGCGGAGGGGAAGAGGTAGCTGGAGGCGATGTTGAGGAGGGTGGTCTTGCCGGCGCCGTTGGGGCCGAGGATGACCCAGCGCTCGCCCTCCTTGACCGACCAGGAGACATCGTCCACCAGAGCCCGTCCGTCGCGGACCACGGATACGTCCACCAGCTCCAGTACATCGCTCATGAGCGCGTTGTCTCCCCTTGCGGTCGAGTCGAGTCGTCGCGTGCGCCTGTGGGCGCGGCGTCCAGGGAAAACCTACGCCACTGTCGGAGCGGGCCGGTCGTTAGGTCCGGTAGTTCCCTGCCGCGGGGCGGGGAGTCCCTAGTCTGGGGGCATGCTTTCGGAACCACGCTCAGGACGCCTGGCCGCTTGGGGCAATGCCCTGCTGGCCGGATCGGTATCGCCGGACGACGCGGCGCTGGCCATTGTCGGGAACGACGCGGTGCACCGCGTGGAGGGGCTGCCGGGCGAGGCGGGACCGGTCGGGCTGACCCTGGCGCTCGGCCGGCTGCGGCGGCTCGGGGTCTCGGGGTGGCGGGTGGCGCTGCCGGCGCCGGGGCATCCGCTGGGGCTGAGCGGCCCGCCGGACTTCAACGCACGGGCGCTGGAGGCGGAGGAGGCGGTGGTCGGCTTCGGCGCTCCGTACGGTCTGGTGCCGGAGGTGACGGAGGCCGGTCCGCCCGGTGATGTGCATGTGGAGGTCGTCTGGCGGTGCCTGCCCGTACGGGAGGCGCCGCCCGCGGACGTGCCGTCGCTCGGTGAGGCGGAGCGGGAGCTGGCGGAGGCGATGCGCGAGGCGACGGCGGTGCTGACGAAGCTGGACGTCGCGGGCTCGGGCCCGGTGGCCGACGCGGCCCGCGACGCGTACCGGGCTCGGGCGGAGGCGGGACGTGAGGTCCTGGCCCCGGGCTATCCGGCCCGTGCGGTACGGGTGTTGGAGCTGGCCCAGCGGGTGGGGCTGCTGATCGACCTGGCGTACGACCATGGTCACGGGGGCGCGGTCAGCGCCTCGGAGATGGCGGCGCGGGGGGCGGCGCTGCGGCCGGTGGAGCGGGTGGCCCGGCGGGCGCAGGTGGCGGCGTACAACGCGTACGTGGAGGAACGGGAGCGGGAGCTCTGAGGACGCGGGAGCTCTGAGGGGCTCGGCCGCGCGTTCCGGCCACGGCCGGCGGAGTCCGCCGCGGCGGGGCGGGCCCGGGAGCGCCCCGGCGCCGACGGGTGCGAGGACGCGTCGGGAAGGGAAGAAGCCCGGCCCCCGGGGGATCGTCCGGGGGCCGGGCTGGTCGCGGGGCGTCAGTGGTTGACGGCGCCGTTCGCGAAGGCCGGGTTGAGCAGGCCGATCACGTTGACCGTGTTGCCGGAGACGTTCACCGGGACGTGGACCGGGACCTGCACCAGGTTGCCGGACGCGACGCCCGGCGAGTGGAGGGCCTCGCCGTGCGCGTCCGCCCCACCGTGGGCGGAGGCGACACCCGCACCCGCGGCGACGATGCCACCGGCGACCATGGTGAGGGCAGCGGCCTTCTTCAGGTTCTTCACTTCAGGATCCTCCTGGTTTTCGCTGCGGCCGGCCGCCGCAGCACGCCATGGAGAACGCCCGCACCCCCGCCGGGTTGCGCCGAACGGGGGACATACACCCGACGGTATGAAGAAGGGAACGGAGGTGCCCCTTCCGTCTCACCCGTTTCACGTGGTCAGGCCGTGCCGCACCGCCCACAGCGCCGCCTGCGTCCGGTCCGCGAGATCGAGCTTCATCAGGATGTTCGACACGTGCGTCTTGACCGTCTTCTCCGAGAGGACGAGCGCCCGGGCGATCTCACGGTTGGAGCGGCCGTCCGCGATCAGGCCGAGCACCTCGCGCTCGCGCTCGGTGAGCGTGGAGCCTCGGCCGGTGCCGCCGTGGCCGTCCTCCTGGGAGAGCAGCGCCCCGGCCACCTCCGGCTGGAGGAGCACATGCCCCGCGTGTACGGAGCGGATGGCGCCGGCCAGGGCGTCCGGGTCCACGTCCTTGTAGACGTACCCCGAGGCGCCCGCCCGCAGCGCGGGAACGACCGTGCGCTGCTCGGTGAAGCTCGTGACGACGAGCACCCTCGCCGGGTTGGCCAGCTCGCGCAGCTTCCGCAGCGCCTCGATGCCGTCCATGCCGGGCATCTTGACGTCCATGAGGACGACGTCCGGCCGCAGCTCCTCGGCGCGGGCGATGCCCTCGGCTCCGTCGGCCGCCTCGCCCACGACCTCTATGTCGTCCTGGACCTCCAGAAAGGTCCGCAAGCCGCGCCGGACCACCTGGTGGTCGTCGACCAGCAGAACGCGAATGATCTTGTCACCCACCGGGGACCTCCATCTCGATCGTGGTGCCTCGGCCGGGCTCCGATGTCACGGTGAGTCTGCCGCCGACCCCGCCTGCCCGGTCCCGCATGGAGACGAGACCGAGATGCCGGCCCGCCCTGCGGACCGTGCGGGGGTCGAAGCCCTTGCCGTCGTCGGTGACGGTGAGCAGCGCGCCCTGGCCGTCGCGGACGAGGGAGACGGCGACCAGCTCCGGCTCGGCGTGGCGCAGGGCGTTGTGCAGGGCCTCCTGGGCGACCCGCAGCATGGCCTCCTCCTGCGCGGCGGGCAGCGCACGCACCCCCGAGCTGTCGAAGGTGACGCGGGCGCTGTGGGCCCGGTCCAGGACCTGGATCTGGGTACGGAGGGTGTGGACGAGCCCGTCCTCGTCGAGCGCTGCGGGGCGCAGCTCCACGACGGCGGCGCGCAGCTCGTCCGCGGCCTCGGCGGCGAGCGCGGCGACCTGCTGGAGCTCGCCCTTGGCGCGCGCGGGGTCGCGGTCGACGAGGGCGGCCGCGGCCTGGGCGGTGAGCCGCAGCGAGAAGAGCTTCTGGCTGACGGCGTCGTGCAGCTCGTGGGCGAGGCGTGAGCGCTCCTCGGCGATGGTGAGCTCGCGGCTGCGCTCGTAGAGCCGGGCGTTGGTCAGGGCGATGGCGGCGTGCTGGGCGAGGATCGAGAGCAGTTCCTCGTCCTGCTCGGTGAAGCCGCAGCCACCGTCCGGCTTGGGGCAGCGCTTGTTGGCGAGGAAGAGGGCGCCGATGGTCTCCTCGCCGTCCTGGATGGGCAGGCCGAGGAAGTCGGACATGTCCGGGTGGGCGGAGGGCCAGCCCTCGAAGCGGGGGTCCTTGCGTACGTCCGCGAGCCGCTCGGGCTCCGCCTTGTGGAGCATGGCCGCCAGGATGCCGTGCTGGCGCGGCAGCGGTCCGATGGCCCGCCACTGCTCGTCGCTGACGCCGTCGACGACGAACTGGGCGAAGCCGCCGTGGTCGTCCGGGACGCCCAGTGCCGCGTACTCGGCGTCCAGGAGCTCGCGGGCGGAGGCCACGATCGTCTTGAGGACGTCGCGCACCTCCAGGTGGCGGCTCATCGCCAGGAGTGCGGTGCTCACGGCGGCCAGGCCGGAGCTCGGTCGATGACTCATGAATTCACCGTACCGGTGCGTGGTGACCGTGCGTATCCGCCTGTGGACGGCCGCCGGTCGGGACCGTGGGCCTAGGTCGAAGTGCCTTGTGCGGTCGGGGCCCGCGGACGAGGCGGCGGCGGGGTGAGCGGTCGGAGGCTGGATCCATCGGCAGGAGAGGGGATGGATGTCATGCCAGTAGCGATCATCACGGGTGCGTCGAAGGGTCTCGGCCGGGCGCTGGCGGGCGCGCTGGCCGGACGGGGCTGGGATCTGGTGCTCGACGCCCGCACGGCGAAGGTGCTCGACGAGAGTGCGGAGGCGGCACGCGCGCGTGGGGCACGGGTGGTGGCGCTGCCCGGGGATGTGACGGACGGGGCTCACCGTCGGGAGCTGGTGGCCGCGGCACGGGAGCTCGGCGGGCTCGATCTGCTGGTGAGCAACGCGAGCGCCCTGGGGGCCGAGCCGCTGGTGCGGCTGGACGCCCTCACCCTGGACGGTCTGCGGACGGCGCTGGAGACGAACGTGGTCGCCGCCCTGGGACTCGTACAGGAGGGGCTGCCGCTGCTCAGGGAGAGCGCGGTGGGGGCGGTGGTCGCGGTGAGCTCGGACGCGGCAGCGGAGGCGTACGACACGTGGGGCGGTTACGGGGCGTCGAAGGCGGCGCTGGACCAGCTGGCGGCGGTGCTGGCGGTGGAGGAGCCGGGGCTTCGGGTGTGGGCGGTGGATCCGGGGGACATGAACACACCTGTACGCGGCGGCCGTCCCTGAGGACGGCGATCCGCGGCCGGAGCCGGGGTCGGTGGTGCCGGGGTTCCTCGCGCTGCTCGACCGCAGGCCGGCGAGCGGCCGGTATGCGGCGGCGGATCTGGTGGAGGCGGTCCGATGAGGGTGTCGGGGGCCGTCAGGGTGCCCGAGGAGCTGTCGGCGCGGGTGCCGGCCGAGCAGCGCGGGCCCGGGCGGGGAAGGGAGGACGTGCGGCTGATGGTGTCGCGCGGGACACGGGTGTCGCACCATGCGTTCCGCGAGCTGCCGGCGCTGCTGCGGGCCGGAGACGTGCTCGCCGTCAATACGAGTGCGACGCTCGCCGCGGCCGTGACGGGGCGGCTGGGTGGGGAGAGCGGCGGGGAGGCGGTGGTCGTGCACTTCTCGACGCGCGGGGACGACTCCAGGTGGGCGGTGGAGGTGCGGGAGCCCGACGGGAGGGGCAGCACACGGCCGCGGGCGGGTGGTCCCGAGGGAGCGGTGGTCCGGCTGCCCGGAGGGGCGCGCCTCGTGCTGGAGGAGCCGCTGGCGCCGGGGGCCGCCCGGCTGTGGTGGGCGCGGGCGGACAGCTCCGTACCGGCGCTGCTGGCGCGGTACGGGCGGCCGATCCGGTACGGGTACACGGAGCGCGACCAGCCGCTGTCGGCGTACCAGACGGTCTTCGCGCTTCCCTCCCCCGACGGTTCGGGCTCGGCGGAGATGCCGAGCGCCGGCCGGCCCTTCACGGCCGCGCTGGTGGCGGAGCTGGTGCGGCGGGGGGTGCAGTTCGCTCCGCTGACCCTGCATACGGGGGTGGCGTCGGCGGAGGCGCACGAGCCGCCGTACCCGGAGCGCTTCGCGGTCCCGGCGTCGACGGCGTGGCTGGTGAACGCGGCGAGGGCGGGCGGGGGCCGAGTGATCGCCGTGGGGACGACGGCCGTGCGGGCCCTGGAGTCCGCGGCCGACGGGAGCGGACTCGTACGGTCCGCGGCGGGGTGGACGGATCTGGTGGTGACGCCGACGCGTGGGGTGCGGGTGGTGGACGGGCTGCTGACCGGGCTGCACGAGCCCGAGGCCTCGCACCTGCTGATGCTGGAGGCGATCGCCGGACGTCCCGCGCTGTGCCGTGCGTACACGGAGGCGGTCCAGGAGCTGTACCTCTGGCACGAGTTCGGCGACGTGCACCTCATCCTCCCGAAGGAGAGCCCTCACCATGCGCAAGAGCGAAGCAACGCGCGGTGAGTTCGTTACATGGCCGATGTGAGCCCGCGCATAGGACCCAGGTCACTTACGAACCGCCCTAGTGGACCCAAAAGGGACAGATAACCACTGTCTGAGCGGGTCCCGGGCGGGTTTCCGTGGGTCGTGCACGGGCCCCTGATCCACTACCCGGGATCGTACGTCACACCTTTGCCACAGGATTTTGCTGCCGCTAAGAATTGCAGCCGTCGCCGCCGAGAGGGCGTAGCGCCGCCCCGGCCTGAGCGACCCCCTGCTATTCGAAGAGGTAGTCCTGCATGTCTGCGAACACCCGTCGTCTGAACAAGACCCACAAGGCTTCGATCGCCGGTGTCGCCGTTCTCGGCGCCGCAGCCGTCGGCTTCTCCCTCGTGCCGGCCAACGCCGCCACCGAGGTCGAGCCGCAGGCGCTGGCGAACACGCAGCAGGTCGCCCTGGCCTACAACGCTGACAGCGCGCAGGCCAAGGCCCTCCAGGCCAGCCTCGCCGACCAGACCGCGAGCATCAGCCTGAAGGCCAAGCAGGAGGCCGAGGCCAAGGCCGCCGCAGCCGCGGCGAAGGCGAAGGCCGACGCGAAGGCCAAGGCCGACGCCAAGGCGAAGGCCGCTGCCAAGGCGAAGGCCGAGGCCGAGGCGAAGAAGCGCGCCGCGGCGAAGGCTGCCGCGAGCCGTGCCGCCGCCCGCACCCCCGTCTTCGCGAACAACCTCGACGGCTGGATCCGCGAGGCGCTGTTCATCATGGACAAGCACAACATTCCGGGCACGTACAACGGCCTGCACAAGAACATCATGCGTGAGTCCAGCGGCAACCCGCGGGCCATCAACAACTGGGACATCAACGCCATCAACGGCGTCCCGTCGAAGGGCCTGCTCCAGGTCATCTACCCGACCTTCAAGGCCTACCACGTCCCGGGCACCAAGTTCGACCAGTACGACCCGGTCGCCAACATCGTCGCCGCGGCCAACTACGCCGCCGACCGCTACGGCTCGATCGACAACGTCAACAGCGCCTACTAAGAGCCGCCGACGCGCCGCTCGAAGCCGCTGCCACGCCGAAGGGCGGCACCCCGTGCAAGGG
>NZ_JBHTTQ010000152.1:0-13308 GCF_042794475.1 Streptomyces sp. NPDC056527 | reverse complement strand
CAGGCGCAGGCGAAGCGCGCGGCCGCCCAGTCCCCGTGGTCACCGCTCTTGGAGCCGTTGGTGTCGGTGATCCGGAGGCGGACATGGCGGGCGCCGGTCACATCGACGTCGACCGGCACGGTCGCCGAGGCACCGGTCAGCTTCGGTGAGGTCCACAGCACCTTGCCGTCGGCCTCGACCGAGAACGCCACCTCCCCGTAGCCGTTGATCTCGTCGTCGATGCCGACGTCCGCGGTGAAGGCGGTGCACCGGCCGCCGAGGTAGACCTCGATGTCGGAGTCGGCGTGGGCGCCGATGCCCTTCTCGTAGGTCTTGCCGGCCAGCGTGAGGGTGCGGCCGTCGCTCCCACCCGACTCGCCGTTGGAGCGGTCTCGTTCGGGCGGGCCCCAGCCGTTGGTGGCCTTCAGCCAGACCAGATCGCTCGCCCAGGCGTCGGTGGACGGCGGTTCCGGCATCACTCCGACGGCGAAGCGCTGGACGGCGGTGCGGTCCTGTCCCGCGGAGCGGTGGCGGGCCGTCGCCGTGAGCGTGGCCTCGCCCGGCTCGGCGTCCCTGGCCGGGGTGACGGAGACCTCGACCCGCTTCGTGGTGCCGGCCGGGATGCGCGCGATCGTCGCGGCCGGGGCGACCTGCCAGCCGGCGGGGGCCGTCAGCGAGACCGCGACCCCGGTCGCGTCCTTCGTACCCGCCGTGACGTCGACGGCCACGGTGCCGGGGGCGCCGGCGCCCAGCTCCTGCCCGGTCGGGACGGCGACGGTGGCGGCGGCGCCCGGTACGGCTCCGCCGACCGCGCTGGTGTCCTCCAGTTCGAGGGTGAAGGCCCGGTCGGTGCGCTGGGCCGCCGTCTTGACCTTCACCACTCCCCCGCGGTCGTCGCGGTCGTACCACCAGCCCTGGCCGGCCGCCTCGTAGGCGGCCTCGGAGCCGAGGCGGGGCAGCTCGCGCCCGCCGAGGCCGACCTTGCTCGGCGCGTCGCCGGTGTGGACGGTGAACTGGTACGGCCGGGAGGCCGACTTGCCCGCGAAGGAGCCCTTGCTCGCCCCGATCCGCACGGTCACGTCACCCGCGCCGCGGTTCGGCGCACGCACCTCGGCGGTCTGGGTGGCGTACTGGCCTGCGCGGTGGGCGCGGGTGACGCCGTCGTCCTCGTACAGCTCGAAGGAGGAGCTGCCCTGCGGGTAGATGTCCCAGGCGAGCGGCGAGCCGGCGGTGCGGTCGGCGTACGAGCGGATGCCGCCGGGCCACATCGGGACGGTGGCCCCGGCCCGTACGAACAGGGGCAGGGTGTCGAGCGGGGCGCTGTAGTCGTCGACGGTGACCGGGCCCTCGTAGGTGCGCCCGCTCCAGTAGTCGATCCAGGTGCCCTTGGGGAGGTAGATGCCGTCGCGTTCGACGGCGTCCTGGTAGACGGGGGCGACGAGGAAGTCCTCGCCGCTCAGGAACTCGTACTTCGCCGTCTCGCTCGCGGCCTTCGGGTCGTCGGGGTACTCCAGGACGAGCGGCCGGGCCAGGCCGACACCGGTCGTGGTGGCCCGGTGGGCGTGCGAGTAGATGTACGGCAGCAGCGACTCGTGGAGCTTCAGGTAGTCGCGGTTGATCGAGGTGTACGGCTCCCCGTAGCGGAAGGGCTGCTTGTCGTTGGCGGCCCAGCCGTCCATGGTCATGGTGACCGGGAGGAACATCTTCCACTGGAGGTCGCGGGTGTACGTCTTGGCGCTGCCGCCGAAGATGCCGTCGACGTCGCCCGTGGTGTAGGCGAGACCGGACATGGAGGCGCCGGCGTAGGTGGGGATCTGCCAGCGGATGTACTCCCAGGTGCCGGACTGGTCGCCGGACCACTGGACTCCGCAGCGCTGGGCGCCGGACCAGCTCTCGGGGGCCCAGGTGAAGCCGCGGGCGTCGCTGTGGGCCTCGATGCCGGCGTACGCGTCCTTGCAGCCGTCGAGGGCGAACTTGTAGCCCTCGCCGACCCACGCGACGTCGAGCTTGGCGACCCGCTGGCCGGCCTTCACCTGCTCGCCGAGCTTGTCGATGCCGTCCTCGGTCCACAGACCGAGCTGCATCTTGCGCTGCTGGAGGCCGGTCGCGGTCTCGGCGAGGTTCTCGTAGCCGCAGCCGTAGCCGTCGTTGACGAGCATCCAGCCGTTGGGCATGTCGTTGGCGACGTAGCCGTCGGCGACCTTCAGGGCGTCGAGCGTGTGGCGCTCGCCGCGGTTGGCGTTGTGGAGGTAGCAGTCGGCGTCGCCGATCTCCAGGCCGTACACGGGCGGCAGGAACGGCTTGCCGGTGAGGTTCGTGTACTGGCCGATGACGTCCTTGAGGGCGTCGGAGCCGGAGCCCGCGAAGTAGTAGGCGTCGAAGCGCTGTTCGCGGGCCGTGGTCGTGACGGGCTCACCGAACACGTACGTGTTGGGGGCGTAGGTGTTGCGGTAGACGCCGTAGCCGGCCGAGGAGAGGTAGAACGGGACGGAGTTGGGATGTCCGCCGTCGTTCCAGTTGTAGTCGACGCCGACTTCGACGGTCTTGCCGCGGTGCGAGGTGTTGCCGCGGCCGTTCTGCATCCCGGCGCCGTAGAACTGCTCGTCGGCGCCCCGGGTCAGGGACTGGGTGGTGCGGTCCTGGCTCCAGGTCAGACCCGTGGTCTCGGACCACAGGGGTGTGCCGTCGGCGCGGAAGGCGGCGAAGCGCAGCGGTGCCTTGTAGGCCCGCAGGATCACCTTCGCGGAGGTGAGTTCGTAGCGGTCGCCTCGGTCGTACCAGCGGGTGGCGGGCGGCGGGCCCTGGGGCAGGACGATGTCCTGCCCGGTGGGGTCGGCGAACCGTCCGTCGGGGGCCAGTTCGATGCGGAAGGTCTCGGCGGTGACGAAGCTGACGCGGGCCTGTGCCTGACCGGCGGTCAGTCGGTAGACGGCTCCGTCGGCGGCGAAGCCGGTCACGTCCCCGACGGTGGTGGGCGACGGCTCGGCGGACTGGGCGCTGCCCGGGCCGGCGAGCACGGCGAGGAGCCCGAGCACGGCACCGGAGAGTGCAGCTTTCATGCGCACTATTGATTGCATGGAGCGTATTTAGCGCAGAAACGAGCACCGGGCCAGGACAAAACGGAACCGCCCTTGGACTTCACCGAGAAGTCCAAGGGCGGTTGCCTGAAAGAGAGTTGCCGGGAGGCGCCCTACAGGGCGACACCGAGCAGTGCGTCGACGGCGCGGGAGACGAGGCCGGGTGCGGACTCGTCCGTACCGCCGTCGGCGTTCTGGCGCTCCGCCCAGCGGTCGACGGCCGTGAGCGCCGTGGGCGTGTCGAGGTCGTCGGCGAGGGCCTCGCGGATCTCCTCCACCAGCGCGTCGGCGGACAGGCCGTCGGGGCGGGAGACGGCGGCGCGCCAGCGGTCGAGGCGCCCCACCGCGTCCTGGAGGACCTGGTCGGTCCACTCCCAGTCGGCGCGGTAGTGGTGCGAGAGCAGCGCGAGGCGGATGGCGGCCGGGTCGACTCCCTCGCGGCGGAGCGTGGAGACGAAGACGAGGTTGCCCTTGGACTTGGACATCTTCTCGCCGTGCAGCGCGACCATGCCGGCGTGGACGTACGCCTTGGCCATGGGGAATTCGCCGGTCAGCGACTGGGCGTGGGAGGCACCCATCTCGTGGTGCGGGAAGATCAGGTCCGATCCGCCGCCCTGCACGTCGAAGCCCATGCCCAGGTGGTCGAGGGCGATGGCGACGCACTCGATGTGCCAGCCGGGGCGGCCGTGGCCGAGGCTGCCGCCGTCCCAGCTCGGCTCGCCCTCGCGGGCGGCCATCCAGAGCATCGGGTCGAGCGGGTTCTTCTTGCCGGCGCGGTCCGGGTCGCCCCCGCGCTCGGCGGAGAGGTGGCGCATCAGCTCGGTGTCGTAGTTCGACACCTGGCCGAAGTGCGGGTCGGCCTCCACGGAGAAGTAGATGTCGCCCTCGAGCTCGTAGGCGGCACCGGAGTCCCGCAGCCGCTCGACGAGCGGCACGATGCCCGGTATGGCCTCCACGGCGCCGATGTAGTGCTGCGGCGGCAGCATCCGCAGAGCGGTCATGTCCTCGCGGAACAGGGCCGTCTCGCGCTCGGCCAGGCCGACCCAGTCGATGCCGTCGCGCAGCGCCCGCTCCAGGAGCGGATCGTCGACGTCCGTGACGTTCTGGACGTAGTGGACCTGCCGCTTGGTGTCGAGCCACACGCGCTGAACGAGGTCGAACGCGTTGTAGGTCGCCGCGTGACCCATGTGGGTCGCGTCGTACGGCGTGATGCCGCAGACGTAGATACGGGCGACGGGGCCGGGGGCGAGGGTCACTCGCCCGCCGGTCGCGGTGTCGTGGATCCGGAGGTCGCGGCCCTTGCCGGGCAGGGCGGGGACCTCAGAAGCGGGCCAGGCATGCATGACCTGAGCGTAACCGGACACCTGTTCCGGATACGAACCGGATGCGGGATCTTGGCCGACAAGGCGGTCTTGCAGCTCGCAGCCGTTCGTGCATACCCCCTGGGGGTGCGAGGCCCCGAATCGGCGGTTGGCCGGATCCGATCGGTCAGACCGGTGGCCAGGGGATCGCCGGCCACTGCCCGGACGGCTCGGGGTGCCGGCCGGTGGCGCGCAGGGCCCTCACCCGGCCGCGCAGGGCGTCCACCTCGGCCGCCGTGAGCAGCTCCGCCAGCCGGGTGGTGAGCGGCGTGCCGGGAGCCAGGGAGGCGTCGAGCCGTTCGAGCACCTCGGTGGCCTCGGCGGGCAGCTCCTCGCCCGCCCAGCCCCACAGCAGGGTGCGCAGTTTGTCGTCCACGTTGAAGGTCACACCGTGGTCGATGGCGTACAGACGCCCGTCCGGGGCCGGCAGCAGATGCCCACCCTTGCGGTCGCCGTTGTTGATGACCGCGTCCAGGACGGCGAGTCGGCGCAGTTCGGGGCTGTCGGCATGGACGAGGAGCGCGGTGCGGTCCTCGCCGACCTGGGCCGGGCCGACGGCCTTCCAGCCCTCCGCCGCCTGCTCGTCCTCCGTGAGCGCCAGCAGGTCGGCGGTGGGGTCGGCCTCGATCCACAGCTGGACCATGCCCTCGCCGTACGGGCCGTCGCGCAGCACGGTGGGCGGTACGAGTCCCCAGCCGGTGGCCTCGGAGAGCTCGTAGGCGGCGACCTCGCGCTGGGCGAGGGTGCCGTCGGGGAAGTCCCAGAGCGGGCGCTCGCCGGCCACGGGCTTGTAGACGCAGGACGCCTCCTCGCCGGCGTGCGCGACGGAGCAGAGGAGCACCGCGTTGGAGGCCTCGCGGACCTGGCCGCGGACGGTCAGCTCGCCCTTGGTGAGCAGGTCGATGACCGCTCGGTCGTCGGGACCGCTCATGCGCCGCGTCGGTATCCGTTCTGGCGCGGGCACACATGGCCCTCGGGGTCGAGCGGCAGGCTGCACAGGGGGCACGGCGGGCGGCCGGCGTTGACCACGTCGAGGGCGCGCTTGGCGAAGGCCCTGGCCTGGGCGCCGGTGAGACGGACCCGCAGCATCGGCGGGCCGTTCTCCTCGTCCTGGAGCATCCGCTCCTCGGCCTCGGCGAGGTCCTCGTCGGTCTCGGCGTCGAGTTCGACCAGCGCCTGGGCCTCGACGATCATGCGTTGTTCCTCGCCGTCCCAGGCGAGCGCCATCGTGCCGACCCGGAACTCCTCCTCGACCGGGATGTCGAGGGGGGCGGTGTCCGCGATGTCGGCGGGCGCGACGGCCGGGACGGGGGCGTTGCCGCCGGTGCGGCGCACGACCTCGTCGAGGAGCTCGTCGATGCGCTCGGCGAGCGCGGCGACCTGGGTCTTCTCCAGGGCCACGCTGGTGACCCGGCCCGCCGCGGACGCCTGCAGGAAGAACGTACGGCGGCCAGGCAGCCCGACCGTACCGGCCACGAAACGCTCCGGTGGGTCGTAGAGGAACACCTGACGGGACACGTCCCTGACTCCCTTGAGTCTCGACAGTGGTGGAGCCCGCGCTACAGCGGCCCGTCCACCCTACTGCGCGGATGGATCACGGTGCGCCCGCACCGCCCCCGACCTCCGCGGCCCCGCCCGTGTCGCCGCTCTCCCTGGGAGCGAAGGCGGTGAAGTCGCCGGTGTCGCCGAGGCGTACGAGGAAAGGGCGCAGCCGCGTGTAGCGGATGGCGGTGACCGAGCAGGGGTCGACGTGGATGCGCTGGAAGAGGTCGAGGTGCATCCCGAGGGCGTCGGCGACGATCGACTTGATGACGTCTCCGTGCGAGCACATCGCGTAGACGGCGTCCTCGCCGTGCTCCGCCTCGATCCGGGCGTTCCAGTCCCGCACGGCGTCGACGGCGCGCGCCTGCATGGCGCGCATCGACTCGCCGCCGGGGAAGGTCGCGGCGGAGGCGTGGGCCTGGACGATCCCCATCAGCGGCTCGTCGCCCAGTTCGGCGAGCTTGCGGCCGGACCAGTCGCCGTAGTCGCACTCGTTGATCCGCTCGTCGGTGTGGAACGGCAGCTCCGGGCGGGCGTCGAGGAGCGGTCGCACGGTCTCGCGGCAGCGCTGCAGGGGGCTGGAGACGACGGCGGCGAGCGGCACCCCGGCCAGGCGACCGGGCAGCGCGGCGGCCTGCGCGGCCCCCCGCTCGTCGAGGGCGACCCCGGGCAGCCTTCCGGCGAGGACCCCTGAGGTGTTGGCGGTGGAGCGTCCGTGGCGGACGAGGATCAACGTGGCCATGGCGGCAAGGGTAAGTGCGCCCACGCGTGCGTGGGCGGGGGCTGTGGAGGATCCGGGTGCACGCGCGTGTGCGGGACGGGGGCGGGCGGGGAAGAATACGGCGCGTGATCGTCGACTCAGCCATCTACCGCGACGGGCGCCGCAAGGAGGGCCCCGCCGACCTGTCCGACGCCCTGGAGGAGGCGAGGGCGACCGGTGACGCGTTCCTGTGGGTGGGGCTGTACGAGCCGACGGAGGCCGAGTTCGATCATGTCTCGGCCGAGTTCGCGCTGCATCCGCTGGCCGTCGAGGACGCCTTGAAGGCCCATCAGCGGCCCAAGCTGGAGGTCTACGACGACTCGCTCTTCATGGTCCTCAAGCCGGTGGTGTACGAGCCGGCGAGCGACCGGGTCTCCACGGGCGAGCTGATGGTCTTCGTCGGCGACTCGTTCGTGGTGACGGTCCGGCACGGCGAGGGCGCGCCGCTGGCCGCCGTACGCCGCCGTCTGGAGGCCGAGCCAGAAGTACTGCGGCACGGCCCGACGGCCGTCCTGTACGCGATCAGCGACGCGGTCGTGGACCACTACATCGAGGTGGTCGGCGAGCTCCAGGTGGACCTGGAGGAGTTGGAGACCGATGTGTTCGCGCCGACCGGCGGGAACCCGGGGAGCACGGCGGAGCGGATCTACACCGCCAAGCGCCAGGTGCTCGAGTTCCGCCGGGCCGCGGGCCCGCTGGCGGCGCCGGTGGAGCGGCTCGCGACCGGGGCGGTGCCGTTCGTGAACCAGCATGCGAAGCCCTTCTTCCGGGATGTCAGCGACCATCTGCTGCGCGTCAACGAGCAGGTGGAGGGCCTGAACCAGCTGCTGTCGGACGTGCTGGCGGCGCATCTGGCGCAGATGGGCGTGCGGCAGAACGACGACGTGCGGAAGATCTCGGCGTGGGCGGCCATGGCCGCGGTCCCCACGATGGTCGCGGGGATCTACGGCATGAACTTCGAGCACATGCCGGAGCTCACGTGGGCCTGGGCGTATCCGGTCGTGATCCTTGTGATGGTCGGTATCGAGGTCGGTCTCTACCGGCTGTTCAAGCGCCGCGGCTGGATGTAGCCACGGCGCGACGGGTCGGGCGGTTCAGAACGCGGGAGCGGGAGTCATGGGGCCGCCCAGTGCGTCGCGCCGCTCGGGCATCTCCAGGCCGACCATCTTGTGCCAGCCGGCGGCCCGTTCCCACGCGTACGTGCCGTGGATCCCGGCGGCGAGGGCGGCCGACTTGGGCTTCGGCCAGGCCAGGATGCGGCCCATGTGACTCATCACGGCGAGGCTCACGTCGCGGTAGACCTTGATCTCGGCGAGCGCGGACTCCCGCAGGGTGTGCTGGATCAGCCGGCCGTGTCCCGCCCGGGCGAGGCGCAGCAGCTCCTCGTGGCAGTAGGCGAGGTGGTTCGCCTCGTCGTTGTCGATCATGTGGATGGCCTTGCCGAGCTCGGGGTGGTCCCCGAAGTACCTGACCAGCATGTCCATCTGGTCCGCGGCCCGCTGCTCGGTGACCCGGCTGTGCGCGAGGTAGACGACGATGTCCTGCTCGGTCAGCGGCTCGTCGCGGTGGAGCTTGTCGTGGGCGAGGCCGATGCCGCGCTGTTCGAGGAGCATCGTGTAGTCGGTCTCGGGGGGCACCGGCACGGGCTCCAGGCCACGCTTCTTCAGCAGGGCGTTGAAGATCCGGCCGTGCTTGTCCTCGTCGGCCCCGTGCCGGGTGATCTTGGGGGCGAGGTCCCGCATCCCCGGCGCGACCAGGGCCGCGATCCGGGCGTTCTCCCAGCCGCCCTGGGACTCGCCGCTGGCGGCGATGGAGCAGAAGAGCCGGAAGGACTCGTCGTCGTCGATGATTTCCTGGAACAGGCCCTTGGCCGTGAGCATTGCTGCCACCTCCCATGCGGGCGTCCGCACGCCGCACGTCCGCAGAGAACGAGTCAAATGCGGTACCGGCGAGTGGGCAACAGGAGCGACGGGGCACTCGGCCAAAAGAAGGAACGCCACGCTCGTAACCAGGAGCTCCCTGGCGCGTTGTGCTGCATGACGGCCGTGGCGGGGAAGACCCCCCGAGCCCCCACCACGGCCGCAGACTTTCCGACTAGGCGAGGCCCGCCCGCTCCAGGGCCTCGGTGCCCGCCCGCAGCGCCGCCAGCCGCTCGTCGAGGGTGAAGCCGGCCGGGGCGAGGGTGAGGGTGGTGACCCCGGCCTCGGCGTAGGCCTTCATCCGGTCGGCGATCCGCTCGACGGAGCCGAGCAGGGTGGTCTGGTCGATCAGCTGCCGCGGTACGGCGGCGGCCGCGCCGGTCTTGTCACCGGCCAGGTACTTGTCCTGGATCTCGGCGGCCTGCTTCTCGTAGCCCATGCGCTGCGCGAGCTGGTTGTAGAAGTTCTGCTTGCGGCTGCCCATGCCACCCACGTACAGGGCGGTGTACGGACGGAAGATGTCGGCGAGGGCGTCGATGTCGTCGCCGAGGGCGAGCGGCAGCGTGGGGTGGACGTCGAAGCCGTCCATGGTCAGCCCGGCCTTCTCGCGGCCCGCGCGGAGCGGGCGCAGCGCGGTCTCCTCCAGGTGCTCGGCGGAGGGGAAGATGAGCAGCGCGCCGTCGGCGATCTCGCCGGTCTGCTCCAGGTTCTTCGGGCCGATCGCGGCGATGTAGAGCGGGATGTGCTCGCGCTGCGGGTGGACGGTGAGCTTGATGGGCTTGCCCGGGCCGTCCGGCAGCGGGAGCGTCCAGTGCTCGCCCTCGTAGGTGAGGCGCTCGCGCGACATGGCCTTGCGGACGATGTCGACGTACTCGCGCGTGCGGGCCAGCGGCTTGTCGAACTTGACGCCGTACCAGCCCTCGGAGACCTGCGGTCCCGAGACGCCGAGGCCGAGGCGGAACCGGCCGCCGGAGAGCGAGTCGAGAGTGGCGGCGGTCATCGCCGTCATCGCGGGCTGCCGCGCCGGGATCTGCATGATCGCGGAACCGACGTCGATCCGCTCGGTCTTGGCGGCCACCCAGGAGAGCACGGTCGGCGCGTCGGAGCCGTAGGCCTCGGCCGCCCAGCACACGTCGTAGCCGAGGCGGTCCGCCTCCTGGGCGACGGCGAGATTGTCGCCGTCCATACCGGCGCCCCAGTAGCCGAGGTTGATGCCGAGCCTCATGACCACACCCTCTTTACTGATCAGTAACGTCCCTTGGTCCGGACTCTAGCGCGCGGGTACACGATCCGTCAGGGGGAGGTTGTCCACAGCCTCTCTCCGCGTGGGGTCCTGGCCAGTAATCTCGCGCCCATGGAGCAGAGGCATCTCGGCCGTACCGGCCTGCGCGTGTCCCGGATCGGGCTCGGCACCCTCACCTGGGGCCGGGACACCGACGAGCACGACGCCGCCGACCAGTTGAAGGCGTTCTGGGACGCGGGCGGCACGCTGGTCGACACCGCGGACGTGTACGGCGGCGGCGAGGCGGAGTACGTGCTGGGGCAGCTCATGGAGCGGCTCGTGCCCCGGCGCGATCTCGTCATCTCCACGAAGGCGGGCAGCGTGCCCGATCCCGACCGCAGGATGGACGGCTCGCGCGGGCATCTCCTGGCCGCGCTCGACGCCTCCCTGGCCCGCCTCGGCACCGACCACGTGGACCTGTGGCAGCTCCACGCCTTCGATCCGCACACCCCGTTGGAGGAGTCCCTCCAGGCGCTGGACATCGCCGTGAGCAGCGGACGGGCGCGGTATGTGGGGGTGTCGAACTTCTGCGGGTGGCAGCTGGCCAAGGCCGGGACCTGGCAGCTCGGCGCGGCGGGCGCGGCGCGGACACGGCTGGCGGCGACGCAGATGGAGTACTCATTGCTGCAGCGGGGCGTGGAGCGGGAGGTGCTGCCGGCCGCCCTCGATCTGGGGATAGGTCTGCTGCCGTCCTCGCCGCTGGGCCGAGGGGTGCTGACGGGCAAGTACCGGCACGGCACCCCGACGGACTCCCGGGGCGGCTCGGAGACCATGGCGCCCTTCGTGGAGCCGTATCTGGACGAGGCGGCGAGCCGGATCGTGGACGCCGTCGCGACGGCGGCGGACGGCCTGTCGACGACACCGCTCCAGGTGGCGCTCGCCTGGGTGCGCGACCGCCCCGGGGTGACCGCGCCGATCGTCGGCGCGCGCAACGCCAAGCAGCTCACGGCGGCGTTGTCAGTGGAGAGCCTTAGTCTTCCTGACGAGATCTGCCGGGCGCTCGACGACGTGTCTGCGCCCGTGCACCGCTATCCGGACCAGGACTGGAGCACCCTGTGACCGAGCCTTCCCGGGAGACCCCTCCCGAGGCAGCCGAGCCCGCGCCGGGCGAGGACGAGGCCACGACCGAGAGCCCCGTGGAGGGCTCCGACGGCGGTGAGACCCGTGCGGGTGCCGCCGACGAGCCGGAGGAGACCGACGGCGACGACGACGCGTCGGCCACGGGCCCGGCGTCGACGCAGGACGAGTCGGCCGACGGCGGCGAGGCGAAGGCGGCCGAGCTCTCGGAGGCGCAGGCCGAGCTCGCCGCCCAGCGGGAGCTGCGGGCCCGGATCGAGCAGCGCAAGGCGGAGAAGGAAGGACCCGTCACCGCGGGCGGCAAGCTGAGCGGCAAGGCGGCCGATCTGCTCGCCGCGGTACGGGCCGTGGAGAGCGGTACGAAGTCGGTCGGCGCGCTCCTGGACGCGCCGGAGCCCGAATCCCGGCGCCCGGCCCCCGCGGCGGCGCCGGCCACGACGGTGCGGCCGGCCCCGGTCGAGAGGGCGGCGGCCTCCGCCGAGACGCTGACGGCCGTGCGGGAGGTCCTGGCGCGCGGCGGGGCGCCGGAGTCGCTGACCGGGCAGGTCGCCACCGTGCTCGGTGAGGGCGCGGCCGAGGCGCTGCGCGAGGACCCCTGGCAGCTGCTTTCGGTGCCCGGGGTCCAGCCCGAGCACGCGGACGGCTTCGCGCGGGCCCTGCTCGGGGCTGAGTGCGGTCCCGGCGATCCCCGCCGCGCGGTCGCCCTGGTGGCCTGGCTGCTCGAACGGGCCGCGCTGAAGGGCCACACGGCCCTGGAGGACGCGGACGTGCGGGCGGGCCTCGCCAAGCTGTCGGTGCCGGACCCGGAGGAGGCCGTCCAGCAGGCGATCTCCGAGGGCGCGGTGCTGGTCTTCCAGGAGGAGGACGACCAGGTCGCCGAGGAGGAATCCGAGGACGACCGGGAAGCCGCGCCGGAGGAAGCGGACATCCCCGTCCTGCTCGGGCTCGACCGGTACGCCCTCGCCGAGGAGAGCCTCGCCGACGGCCTCGCCCGGCTGGCCAAGACCGTCACCGCGGAGGACTGGGAGGGGCCGGAGCTGGTGCGCGCGGCCGGCGGGCACGGGCTCGTGGCGCACACGGGCGGCGAGGCTGCCCGCAGCGAGCCGGTCGCGCTCGCCGAGGCCGCCCGATCACGCGGTCTGCGCGTCGCCGTGGCGGCGCACAGCGCGAACGGGGTCCGTCGTCTGAGGTCTCCGGCTCCGACCGGACCGGGTGCGGCCCCGTCGTCCGCCGTAGACGGGGCGGAGACGTCGGGGACCTCGGCTTCGGCGGGATCCGCCGACGGGCACCCGGGCGCGGAGGCGGTGACCGTCGCGGCCCTGCTGTCCGGCGCGGCCGGGCCCGGCCGGGACGAGGAGGGCGCCCTCGCCCTGGACCTGCTGGTCGTGCTCGACGCGCCGCAGCTGGACGTCGAGACCGTCGCGATGCTCGTGGAGTCGCTGCCGGACGGCTGCCGGCTCGTGCTGAGCGGTGACCCCGGTGTCCTCGGTTCGGCGGGTGCCGGCCGGGTGTTCGGCGATGTGCTGGCGGCCCGGGTGTGCCCGCAGATCGCGTCCCGCGTCCCGGATCCCGGCCCGATCGGCGAGCTCGTCTCGGGCATCGGCATCGGCGAGCTGAACCAGGTGGAGGCGCCCGGCAAGGAGGTCGTGATCGTCCCGGTCCGGGACGCCGGCGAGGCGGTCCACCGCACGGTGCAGCTGGTCGCCGACTCCGTTCCGCGGGCGATCGGTGTGCCGACCGCGCAGACACAGGTGATCACGGTCGGCCACGGCGGCTCGGCGGGCACCCGCGCGCTGAACGCCGCGTTGAAGCAGCGGCTCAACCCCGGCCCGGGGCGCTTCGGCGGCTTCGACCCGGGCGACCGGGTGGCGTACGTCACGTCCCCGGGCCGCACGGTGACCGGGACGGTCGTCTCGGCCGACGCCGAGGGCCTGCGGCTGGAGTGCGAGGGCGAGGAGCTGGTCGTACCGAAGGAGCGCGTGGAGTCGGCGCTGCGGCACGGCTGGGCGCTCACCGCGCACCAGGCGGCCGGGATGCGCTGGCCGGCCGCCGTCGTCGTGCTGCCGGGCGACGCCGCCCACAGCCTGGACCGGCCCTGGGTCTACACGGCCTTCGGCCGCGGCGAGCGCCATCTGTCGGTCGTCCACGGCGTGGACCAGGCACTGCCCCGCGCCGTGGCCGAGGGGGTGGCCCAGGACCGCACGACGCGGCTGAGGCCGCTCCTGGAGGCTCTGCTGGCCGTCGGGGAGGAATGACCCGACGGGGCGGGGGACGGACGGAGTACGGCGGAGGGCGGGACACCGTGTGGGTG
>NZ_JBHTTQ010000151.1:0-13380 GCF_042794475.1 Streptomyces sp. NPDC056527 | reverse complement strand
GCCCGGCTCCCTTCGTGCGGGCCGTCCGGCTGACCGCCCCCGCGGGCGCGTCGGCCGAGGTCCCGCCGCGGCGGCCCGCCGGGCGCGTCGTCCCCCGCCGCCAGCCCCGGCCGCCCCCCCGCCCCCCCCCCCGCGCCCCCCGACCGGGGTCACGGCCCGGGCCGCCCCGTCCTGCCCCCGGGACGCCTCGGCATCCAGCTCTACTCCCTGCGCGACAAGGTGGCCACGCTCGGCTTCGCCGCCGTCTTCGCCGAGCTGAAGAAGTACGGATACGACGAGGTCGAGTTCGCCGGCTACAGCCAGGGATCGGCCGGCCCCATCACCCTCGCCCAGCTGAAGCGGCTCACCCGCGACAACAGCCTGCGCGGCATCGGAAGCCACGTCGGCTACTACTCCTCCGACCCCAACGCGTACACCTTCGCCCAGAACCTCGACCAGGTCCTCGACGACGCCCAGGCCCTCGGCCTCCCGCACATCGGGACCGCCTCGGGCCCGTGGCGCTACGGGGCCACCGTCGACGGCTGGAAGCGCTGTGCCGAGGAGTTCAACCACTACGGCGCCGAGGCGAAGAAGCGCGGCATGAAGTTCTACCAGCACAACCACGCCGAGGAGTTCTCCTTCGCCACCGACCGGCCGAACGTCCGCCTCTACGACGTCCTGCTCGCCGAGACGGACCCGGATCTCGTCCACCTCGAGATGGACATCTACTGGGCGTACGCCGCCCAGTTCCGCTTCTCCCGTCGCGTCGACGGCACGCCGGCGCCCTTCGACCCGCTGGACTACGTACTGGACCAGCCGCACCGCTATCCGCTCTTCCACGTCAAGGACGGCGAACGCGACGACTCCGTCCGCGACGGCTACCGCATGGCGGACGTCGGGGACGGAGACATCGACTATCAGCGCTTCATCTCGGCGGTGAACCGCACCCAGCACGGCTACCGCTCCCACCACTGGCAGGCCGAACACGACAACCCGGTCGAGTCGTTCGCCTTCGCCCGCAAGTCCGGAGCGCACCTCCACTCCCTGCGCGAGAAGGACTGCTGACCGGGACGGCCACCGCGCTCACGCGTCCCGGCTGATCGGCCGCGGGTTCGCCGCCACCCGGCGGGCCCGCGGCCTCCCCGGCGGATGCAGGAAGATCGCCACGAATCCGGCGAACAGCGAGATCGACCCGGCCAGCAGGAACGCGCCCGAGTAGTCCCAGGCCGAGACCACGACCGCGCCCATGCCCGAGCCGAGGAGCCCGGACACCAGCTTGGAGCTGTAGACGAGGCCGTAGTTGGAGGCGTTGTTGTTCTCCCCGAAGTAGTCGGCCGTCATCGCCGCGAACATCGGGAAGATCGCACCGCCACCGAAGCCGGAGATGCTGGAGAACACCAGGAACAGCGGCAGATTGTGGATCGAGCCGGACCAGAGGATTCCGTACTGGGCGAGCCCGAGGACGATACAGACGAAGATGAGGCACTGCTTGCGGCCGTAACGGTCGGAGAGCCAGCCGATCACACCCCGCCCAGTGCCGTTCACGATGGCCTTCAGCGACATCGCGGTCGCCACGATCCCGCCCGCGAAGCCCGCCTCGTCACCGAACGGGACCTGGAAGGCGATACCGAAGATGTTGACGCCCGACGTGCACAGCAGGCAGAACCACATCAGCGCGACCCGCCCGGTCCGCCAGGCCTCGATCGGCGTGTACTGCTTCACCGCCGGCGGGTTCTTCTCCATGGCCCGGCGCGCCCGCGGGTCGTCCGGCTTGCGCAGCGGATCCACCGTGTCCGGCCACCAGTTCTTCGGCGGGTCCTGGAAGAAGTAGCCCGCCACGGCGACCATCGCGGCCAGGAAGAGCCCGACGGCCACCAGCACCCAGCGGAAGTTCGTCAGATCCATGTAGCCGGTGAAGATGAAGACGAACGGCACGGAGCCGTAGGCGAATCCGCCGTTGACGAACCCGGTCTTCCCGCCCTTCCGCTCCGGGTACCACTTGCCGACCATGTTGACGCAGGTCGCGTAGACCATGCCGGCGCCCATGCCGCTGAACATGCCGAAACCGAGGTACGCGACGACCACATGGGGCGCGTACGCGAGGGAGAGGTAGCCGAGCAGGGTGCCGACGGCGCCGAGCATCATCGCCCAGCGGGCCGGCAGTTTCCCGCTCTCGCGCAGCTTGCCGGCCGGGAAGGCGACAGCCGCCTGGAAGAACACCCAGACCCCGAGCATCCAGAAGATGTGTGCGCTGCTCCAGCTGTGCGCGGTGTGCAGGGTCTCCTCGGCGGAGGCGAACGCGTACTCCGCCGAGCTGATGCCCATCATGCCCACCCAGGGCAGGATGACCATCCACTTGCGTTTGCGGCCCATCAGGTCGATGTCGGTCTCGCCGAGCCGGTACGTGCGGCCGTTGGCGTCCGTCACCTCCCTGTAAGGGAGGGTGGTGGTGATGTCGGTTGTCGTCATGGAGATCGAACCCCTTGCGTGGAAGAAGTCTGGCCAGCGCCCCCTGTCCGTTCCCTTCGCACCGGGGCCCGCGGCGAGCGGCCACCGCGAGCCCCGTGGTTCGAGCTGTCGCTCAGCTCATCGACCGCCCCCCAACGCCGTCCTCGCCCAGCAGCCCCGCCGCCCGGGCCCACCGGTACTTCGCACCGAGCACCGCCACGGGCCGCTCGGTGGTGTACGGATAGGCCACGACGCCCCGTTCGAAGAGGTACTGGCAGGCCTCCTCGACCTCGACGTCGCCCGCGAGCGACGCCACCACCGGCTTCTCGATGCCCCGCTCACGGAACTCCGCCACCACGCGCGCGGTGAGCTCGGCGAAGACCATCGGGGGAGTGACGATGGTGTGCCAGTAGCCCAGGACGAGCGCGTGGATCCGGGGGTCCTCCAGGCCGAGCCTGATGGTGGCCTCGTACGTCGACGGCGGTTCGCCGCCCGTGATGTCGATGGGGTTGCCCGACGCCCCGAAGGGCGGGATGAACGCCTTGAAGGCGGCGTCCAGGTCGTCCGGGATCTCCATCAGCCGCAGTCCGTTGTCGACGATCGCGTCCGACAGCAGCACCCCCGACCCGCCGGCGCCGGTGATGACGACGACGTTGTCCCCCTGCGGGGCCGGCAGGACGGGCAGGGCCCGCGCGTACTCCAGCATGTCGCTGAGCCCCGGGGCCCGGATGACCCCGGCCTGCCGCAGGATGTCGTCGTACACCGCGTCGTCACCGGCGAGCGCGCCCGTGTGCGAGCCGGCCGCCCTGGCCCCGGCGGTGGTTCGTCCCGCCTTGAGGACGACCACCGGCTTCTTCGGGACGGTCTGCCGGGCCGCCTCGACGAAGGCCCGCCCGTCCTTGAGGTCCTCCAGGTGCATCGCGATGCACTCGGTGCGGGGATCCTCGCCGAACCAGGTCAGCAGGTCGTCCTCGTCGATGTCCGATTTGTTGCCGAGGCCGACGATCGCCGACACACCCGTCCGCGTGGTGCGGGCGAAGCCCAGGATCGCCATCCCGATCCCGCCCGACTGCGAGGTAAGCGCCACGCCACCCTTGACGTCGTACGGGGTGCAGAAGGTGGCGCACAGGTCCTGCCAGGTCGAGTAGTACCCGTAGATGTTGGGGCCGAGGAGCCGGATGCCGTACCGCTCCGCCACGGCGACGATCTCGTCCTGGAGCGCGTGCTCACCGGTCTCGGCGAAGCCGGACGGAATGAGCACCGCGTTGGGAACGCCCTTGCGACCCACCTCCTCCAGCGCCGACGCCACGAACGGAGCGGGGATCGCGAAGACCGCCACATCCACCTCACCGGGAACGTCCGTGACACTCTTGTACGCCTTGCGGCCCAGAATGTCATCGGCCCGGGGGTTCACCGGGTGGATCTCGCCGGGGAATCCGCCGTCGATGAGGTTGCGCATCACCGAATTGCCGATCTTCCCCTGCTCGTTGGAGGCCCCGATCACGGCCACCGAGGTCGGCTGCATCAGTCGACGCATCGACCGCAGGATCTCCTCACGGCCGAACGTCCGGCGTGGCGCCGGGACTTCGGTGGCGAGGATGACGCGGATGTCGGCCGCCGTAGCGCCCTCGGGGGTGGCGATCACCGGGTTCAGATCGACCTCGGCGATCTCCGGGAAGTCGGTGACCAGTCGGGAGACGCGCCGGATCTGTTCGGCGAGCGCCCACCGGTCCACCGCCGGCGCCCCGCGCACCCCGCGCAGGATCTCGGCCGCCCGGATCGAGTCGAGCATCGACGCCGCCTCGTCGGCGGTGACCGGAGCGAGCCGGAAGGTGACGTCCTTCAGCACCTCCACCAGCACCCCGCCGAGCCCGAACGCGACGACCTTCCCGAAGGCAGGGTCGGTGACGGCGCCGACGATGACCTCCTGTCCCGGTGGCAGCATCTGCTGCACCTGCACGCCGTCGATGCGCGCGTCCGGAGCGTAGGCCCTTGCGCTCTCGACGATCCGGCAGAACGCCTCCCGGACCTGGGCCGCGCCCTCGACCCCGACGACGACTCCGCCCGCGTCGGTCTTGTGCAGGATGTCGGGGGAGACGATCTTCAGGACCACCTTGCCGCCGAGCCGGTCGGCCTGTGCCACCGCCTCGTCGACGTCCCGGGCGAGTGCCTCGCCGGGGACGGCGATGCCGTACGCGTCGGCGATCGTCTTGCCTTCGGGGGCGGTGAGCGCCGTGCGCCCGTCCGCGCGTACGGCATCGAGCAGTTCGCGTACCGCCCGCTGGTCGAAGCTGTGCGTCGTCACTAGATCACCCCAGTCGTCTTGAGCAGCCGCAGCTCCTCGTCGCCGAGCCCGAGTTCGCCGAGGTACACCTCTTCGTTGTGTTCGCCGAGCAGTGGTGAAGTGATCACGTCGACCGGGGAGTCGGAGAGCTTGAGAGGGGAGCCGACCGTGGTGAAGCTGCCACGCTCGGGGTGGGGGACCTCGACCACCATCTCGTTGGCGACCAGCGAGGCGTCCTCGATGATCTCCTTGGTGGACAGGATCGGACCGCATGGGATGCCGCGTGCGTTCAGCAGCTCCAGCACCTGCCACTTGGGCAGGGTCGAGGACCACTCCTCGATGAGCTGGAACATCTTGGGGAGCTTGGGCAGCCGGGCCTCCGGCGTCGCCCACTCCGGGTCCTCGGCGAGCTCGGGCCGGCCGATCAGCTCCGAGATCGGGGTCCAGCCGACGGGCTGGACGATGACGTACACGTAGTCGTTCGGACCGCCGGGGGCGCAGCGCACCGCCCAGCCCGGCTGGCCGCCGCCGGAAGCATTACCCGAACGAGGGACTTCCTCGCCGAAATCTTCGTTGGGATACTCGGAGAGCGGTCCGTGGGACAACCTCTGCTGGTCCCGCAGCTTCACCCGGCACAGATTCAGCACCGCGTGCTGCATCGCGACGTTCACCCGCTGCCCCCGCCCGGTGTTCTCGCGCTGGAAGAGCGCCGCCAGGATCCCGGCCACGGCATGGACGCCGGTGCCGGAGTCACCGATCTGGGCGCCCGTCGCCAGCGGCGGCCCGTCCTCGAACCCGGTGGTGGCCATCGAGCCGCCCATGGCCTGGGCGACGACCTCGTACGCCTTGAAGTTGGTGTACGGGCCGTCCCCGAACCCCTTGATGGAGGCATAGACGATTCGTGGATTGATCTCCTGGATGCGTTCCCAGGTGAAGCCCATCCGGTCGACGGCTCCCGGGCCGAAGTTCTCGACCATGACGTCGCTGCGCCGGATCAGCTCGGTGAGGAGTTCCTTGCCGCGCTCGGTCTTGGTGTTCAGGGTGATGCTCCGCTTGTTGCAGTTGAGCATCGTGAAGTAGAGCGAGTCGACCTCCGGGATGTCCCGCAGCTGCTTGCGGGTGATGTCTCCGGAGGGGGCCTCCAGCTTCACCACGTCCGCGCCGAGCCAGGCGAGCAGCTGGGTGGCGGACGGACCGGACTGCACGTGCGTCATGTCGAGGACGCGAATGCCTTCAAGAGCCTTGGTGCCCTGTGCCTTGGTCATGACCGGGCCCTCCTCACTTGTACATGGTCTGGTTCATGGTTCCGGGGGCGTACGCGTCGGGGTCGACCCAGACGTTGATCAGCGACGGCAGCCCGGACTCGCGCGCTCGTCGCAGTGCCGGGGCGATGTCGGCGGGGTCCCGCACCTCCTCGCCGTAGCCGCCCAGCATCCGGGCGAACTCGTCGTAGTGGACGTCGCCGAGGGTGTTGCCGACCCGCTCGCGCTCCAGGCCGTACTTCTGGGCCTGGCCGTAACGGATCTGGTTCATCGAGGAGTTGTTGCCGACGATGCCGACGAAGGGGAGGTTGTAGCGGACGAGAGTCTCGAAGTCCCAGCCGGTGAGGGAGAACGCGCCGTCACCGAAGAGCGCCACCACCTCCTTGTCCGGGCGGGCCTGCTTGGCGGCCAGGACGAAGGGGACGCCCACGCCGAGCGTGCCGAGCGGACCCGGGTCCATCCAGTGCCCGGGTGACTTGGGCTGGACGACCTGACCGGAGAAGGTGACGATGTCCCCGCCGTCGCCGATGTAGATCGAGTCCTCGGTCAGGAAGTCGTTGATCTCGCTGACCAGGCGGTACGGGTGGATCGGCGAGGAGTCCGAGCGCAGCTGCGGCAGCCGCTTGTCGAGCGCGGTCTGCTCGGCGGTGCGCAGCTCCTCCAGCCATGCCTTGCGCTTGGTGGCACCGCCGTTGAGCCGGCCGCTCGCCGCCTCCGTGACCGACTTCAGGACCAGCCCCGCGTCGCCGACGATCCCGAGGTCGATGTCCCGGTTCTTGCCGACCGTCCGGTAGTCCAGATCGATCTGGACGACGGTGGCGTCCGGGGAGAGCCGCTTGCCGTAGCCCATCCGGAAGTCGAAGGGGGTGCCGACGATGACGATGACGTCCGCGTTGGAGAAGGCGTAACGCCGGGAGAGCTGGAAGTGGTGCGGATCGCCGGGCGGCAGCGTGCCGCGCCCCGCCCCGTTCATGTACGCGGGCACGTTGAGCGTCCGTACGAGCTCGACCGCCGCGTCCGTGGCCCGGGTCGTCCAGACCTGGCTGCCCAGCAGGATCGCCGGCTTCTCGGCGTGCACGAGCAGATCGGCGAGCTTCTCGACAGCCTCGGGGTCGCCGCCGCCGCGGGTGGACGCACGGTACTGCCCGGCCTTGGGCACCCGCGCCTTCTCCACCGGAACGGTGGCGTCCAGGACGTCGCGCGGGATCTCCAGGAAGGAGGGCCCCGGCGCGCCGTGGTAGCACTCGCGGAAGGCCATGGAGACCATGTCCGCCGCCCGCGCCGTGTCCGGCACCGTCGCGGCGAACTTGGTGATGGGGGTCATCATGTCCACGTGCGGCAGGTCCTGCAGCGAGCCCATCTTGTGCTGGGTGTGCGCTCCCTGGCCGCCGATCAGAAGCATGGGCGACTCGGCGCGGAAGGCGTTGGCGACGCCGGTGACGGCGTCGGTGGTGCCGGGCCCCGCGGTGACGACCGCGCAGCCGGGCTTGCCGGTGATCCGGGCGTAGCCGTCGGCGGCGTGCGCGGCCACCTGTTCGTGGCGCACGTCGACGACTTCGATGCCCTCGTCGACACAGCCGTCGTAGATGTCGATGATGTGGCCGCCGCAGAGCGTGTAGATGCGGTCGACGCCTTCCGCCTTGAGGGCCTTGGCGACCAGATGTCCACCGGAGATGCGTTCCTGCTGGGCCTGCTGGCTGTCGTCGGGCATGGCGAAGTCCTGTCCCTTCGTAGGGGGTTGAGGTGCTGTCGCGGTCGATTGCATACAGTCGACGAATACTGTATGAAGCTTGTTATCCCGCATCGCCCGGATGGTGTCCAGGGGGTGTGCGGCACTTTCGAGACAGGGAGCCGAGATGGACCTGTACGAGCACCAGGCAAGGGAACTCTTCAAGGGCTACGGCATCGCGGTCCCCGACGCCGCCGTGGTCGACCACCCCCGCGAGGCGCGGCACGCCGCCGAACTCCTCGGCGGACGCGTCGTCGTCAAGGCGCAGGTGAAGACCGGAGGCCGGGGCAAGGCAGGCGGTGTCAAGCTCGCCGCAGACCCCGCCGCCGCCGAGATCACCGCACGTCAGATCCTCGGTATGGACATCAAGGGCCACACCGTTCACCGGGTGATGCTGGCCCAACCCGTCGACATCCAGGACGAGTTCTATGTGAGCTACGTCCTCGACCGTGCGGCCGGCACCTTCCTCGCCATCGCCTCCGCCGAGGGCGGCATGGACATCGAAGAGGTCGCCGCCACCCGGCCCGAAGCCGTCGCCCGCATTCCCGTCGACCCGGCCGAAGGCGTCACCGAGACCAAGGCCGCCGAGATCGCCGCCGCGGCCGGGCTGCCGCCCGAGGCAGCGGACGCACTGCGCCGCCTCTGGCAGGTCCTCGTCCGCGAGGACGCCCTCCTCGTCGAGGTCAACCCCCTCGTCCGTACCGTCCAGGGCACGATCCTCGCCCTCGACGGCAAGGTGACCATCGACGACAACGCCGTCTTCCGGCAGGCCCGTTGGGGCGAGACCCCCGACGCTCCGAGCACCGAGGGCGACCCGCTGGAAGTCGCCGCCAGAGCCAGGGGCCTCAACTACGTCAAGCTCGACGGCGAGGTCGGCATCATCGGCAACGGCGCCGGACTCGTCATGTCCACCCTCGACGTCGTCGCCGGCCGCGGCGCCCGTCCCGCCAACTTCCTCGACATCGGCGGCGGCGCCTCCGCCCAGGTCATGGCCGACGGCCTCGACGTGATCCTCTCCGACCCCGACGTCCGCGCCGTACTCGTCAACGTCTTCGGCGGCATCACCGCCTGCGACGCCGTCGCCGAGGGCATCGTCCAGGCCCTCGCATCCGTGCACCTCACCAAACCGCTCGTCGTGCGCCTCGACGGCAACAACGCGGCACGCGGCCGGGCCATCCTCGACGCCCGCGCCCACCCCCTGGTCGAACAGGTCACCACGATGGACGGCGCCGCCGCCCGCGCAGCCCAGCTCGCCACCCGCTGAAGGGAAGCAACGCCATGGCCGTCTTTCTGACCAAGGAGAGCAAGGTCCTCGTCCAGGGCATGACGGGAGCCGAGGGCATGAAGCACACCCGCCGGATGCTCGCCGCCGGCACGGACGTCGTCGGCGGGGTCAACCCCCGCAAGGCCGGCAGCACCGTCGATCTCGACGGACGCGCGATCCCCGTCTTCGGCTCGGTGCGCGAAGGGATGGACGCCACCGGCGCGGACGTCACGGTCGTCTTCGTCCCGCCGCCCTTCGCCAAGGCGGCCGTCGTCGAGGCCGTCGACGCGGGCATCGGCCTCGCCGTCGTCATCACCGAAGGCATCCCCGTCCACGACACCGTGGTCTTCCAGGCGCACGCCCGCGACCGCGGCACGAGGATCATCGGCCCCAACTGCCCCGGTCTCATCAGCCCCGGCCAGTCCAACGCGGGCATCATCCCCGCCGACATCGCGGCCAAGCCCGGCCGCATCGGACTGGTCTCCAAGTCCGGCACGCTCACCTACCAACTCATGTACGAGCTGCGGGAGTACGGTTTCTCCTCGGCCGTCGGCATCGGCGGCGACCCGGTCGTCGGCACGACCCACATCGACTGCCTCACCGCGTTCGAGGCCGACCCCGACACCGACCTGATCGTGATGATCGGCGAGATCGGAGGCGACGCCGAAGAGCGCGCGGCCGAGCACATCGCGGCACACGTCACCAAGCCCGTCATCGCCTACGTCGCCGGCTTCACCGCCCCCGAGGGCAAGACCATGGGCCATGCGGGCGCTATCGTCTCCGGTTCGTCCGGTACGGCCGAGGGGAAGCGGAAGGCCCTGGAAGCGGCGGGGGTACGGGTCGGCTCCACGCCCACCGAGACGGCCGGACTCGTCCTCGCCCGGCTCGCGGCCCCGGGCGACCGCACCCACGACTGACGCCGCCCCGACGCACCCTCCGTCCGCACGACGCCCCCGCGCGCCATCGTCGTGCCCACGCACCGCGGCCCCACGCGACGCGCCACCGCCCGACCGCGCAGCAGCCGGCTTTCCCCGGCCGTCGTGCGCACGCAGCCATCGCACCTTCCCGCCCGACTGTGCACCGAGAGCGGAGAACCCTCCATGGCACCGACCCCAGAACCCACCCCGGCCCCGTCCTCAGCCCCGGCCCCCTCCTCAACTCCAGCCTCAGCCTCCTCCTCAAACCAAGCGCCAGCCCCCTCCTCGACCCCAACCCCCGTCCCCATCCTCCGACTCAAGCCGGGCACCGCCTGGGCCGATGCCTGGCAGCGCTGTCTGACCGCCGCCCCCGAGGCGTTCCGGGACGACAGCGTCCGCAACCTCTGGAACGGGGCATGGCAGCCCGACGGCCGGCCGCTCCCCGCCATCAGCCCCGTGGACGGCAGCCCCATCGCCGGCCCGCCGCGCCTCGACGCCACCACCGCCCACCAGGCGGTCCGCGCCTCGCTCGACCAGCACCGCGCCTGGCGCCACATCCCGCTGCCCGAACGCCGCGCCCGCGTCTGCGCCACCCTCGACGCACTCACCGCACACCGGAAGCTGCTCGCCCTGCTCCTCGTCTGGGAGATCGGCAAGCCCTGGCGGCTCGCCCAGGCCGACGTCGACCGCGCCATCGACGGGGTGCGCTGGTACGTCGATGGCATCGACCCCATGCTGGCCGGCCGCGCCCCGCTGCCCGGCCCGGTCTCCAACATCGCCAGCTGGAACTACCCGATGTCCGTCCTGGTTCACGCCATGCTCGTGCAGGCGCTGGCCGGCAACGCCGTCATCGCCAAGGCCCCGACCGACGGCGGACTCGCCTGCCTCACCCTCGCCTCGGCGCTCGCCGCCCGCGAGGGCATCCCGATCACCCTGGTCAGCGGCAGCGGCGGCGAGCTCTCCGAAGCCCTCGTCCGCGCCCCCGAGATCGGCTGCGTCTCCTTCGTCGGCGGCCGCGACACCGGCGCCCGGATCGCCACCGCGGTCGCCGACCTCGGCAAGCGCCACATCCTGGAGCAGGAGGGCCTTAACACCTGGGGCATCTGGAACCACACCGACTGGCCCGCCCTCACCTCCGTGATCCCCAAACTCTTCGACTACGGGAAGCAGCGCTGCACCGCCTACCCGCGCTTCGTCGTCCAGCGGACCCTCTTCGCCGACTTCCTCGCCGCCTACCTGCCACCAGTCCGCGCGATCCGGTTCGGCCACCCGCTCGCCGTCGAGCACCCGGACGACGAGCTCCCCGACCTCGACTTCGGTCCGCTCATCAACGCCGCCAAGGCCAAGGAGCTCGGTGACCTGGTCTCCGAGGCCGTCGACCGGGGGGCCGTCCCGCTGCACCACGGTTCGCTCGCGGACGGCCGCTTCCTGCCGGGCCAGGACACCTCCGCGTACCTTCCGCCGGTGACGCTCCTGAACCCGCCCCCGTCCTCACCCCTCCACCACGCCGAACCCTTCGGCCCGGTCGACACGATCGTCCTGGTCGACACCGAGGCGGAGCTGCTCGCCGCGATGAACGCCTCCAACGGGGCCCTCGTCGCCACGCTCTCCACCGACGACCCGGAGACGTACGACCGACTCGCCCCGCAGATCCGGGCCTTCAAGACCGGCCACGGAAAGCCCCGCTCCCGAGGCGACCGCGAGGAGCTCTTCGGCGGCTTCGGCGCGTCCTGGCGCGGGTCCTTCGTCGGCGGCGACCTGCTGGTCAAGGCCGTCACCGAGGGGCCCGGGGGCGTGGACGGCACCGAGGGGGAGCGGCTGCCGGGCAACTTCCCCGACTACCACCTGATGCCCTGACAGGGGCCGATCACCCGATCCCCTGACGGTCAGCCTCCAGAGCGAAGGTCCGATCGGCAGCCTCCGCCACCGCGCGCTCGACCACCTGCGTGAGCAGCGCGCGGTGCCGGAGCAGGGGCGCCCTGCGCTCCTCGGGGACCAGCGACAGGAGGTCGTCGAGCCCCGCGAGCATCCGCCGGGACACCTGCGGACTGTCCGCCGCGCAGCCCCGGACCTCCGTGAACCCCAGATCCACGAGATCGGTCCACTCGGGTCCGTCCCGCACCAGTCGGACCGTGCCCGCGCGGTCCCGGTGCTGGACGGACCCCAGCGGGCGGTTCGCGAGCGCCGCGAGGATCTGCACGATCCGGTCCAGGCACTGCACGGCGGTCGTCGGGTCGTTGACGGCGGGGGAGAGGGCCCGCAGAGCGATGTCGGCGAGCTGCCGCAGGCCGAAGCCGAGATCCTGGTGGAACGTCCGCTCGACCCCGAGGGAGACCGCCGAGGCCAGCCGGCGTGGCACCTGCCCTCCGTGGACGGCGAGGAGGCGGGTGCCGGGCACCACGAAGTCCCCGATCCGGGGGACCAGCCGGAACACGACGCCGTGCCGTTGGGCGCCCTTGACGAGCCATGCCACATTCACGTCCCGCAGCACGCCGGCGCGCCCCCGGTGCACCAGGAACTCCGTCGGTTCCCCGAGCTCGCCGACCTCGTCCCCGTGCAGCGGCTGCCTCGTCAGGACGGACAGCGCCTCGGTCGTGATCCGTTCCACCACGTGCCCCACGCGCATCAGCTGCAGTGTCGTGCTCACATACGCCACGAAGAGCAGCAGGCTCAGCCCCACCATGAGCAGCGTCAGGAGCGACTGCACCAGGGGCACGACCGTCACGTACCGGGGATCGGTCTCGCTCTCGTACGAGGTCAGCACGAGCAGCGACAGCAGGAAGGTCGAGAGGAAGACGGAGAAGGTCGCCTTGGTGATCCGGCTCCGGATGAAGATCCGGACGATCCGGGGGCTGAACTGGCCGCTCGCCATCTGGACCGCGACCAGCGAGATGGAGAAGACGACACCGATGAAGGTCATCATCGCCGAGGAGATCGTCGTCACGATCGTCTTGGCGTCGTCGGAGATCCCGATCAGGTCGGAGATCTCCTCGTACGCCTCGTCGTCGCGGAGCCATCCGATGATCGCCTCGTCCAGCGTCGTGGCACCCGTCCACAGCGCGAAGACGGCCACCATCGACAGGATCGGCGCGAACCAGAACGTGTCCCGCAGATGCTCCCGCAGCGGCGACAGCATCCGGGGCCTGCGGTACGTCGACCTGCGGTACTCGGATCGGTAGCTCACCCAGGGCAGGTTAGGCGGCCGGGGTCGCCACTCCCCGTATGCGTGCGACGACACTCTGTGCGTTCTGCTGGGCGCCCGGACTTGATCAAGGACATCCAGCCCACGGCACGCCACTGACCACGGGAAACGTGGGTGAAAGGCACCTCGAACCCCTGGTAGAGTTATCCATGTCGCCGCGGGGAACACCCCGAAACGACACAACACCTGGTCCGGGTGGCGGAATGGCAGACGCGCTAGCTTGAGGTGCTAGTGCCCTTTATCGGGCGTGGGGGTTCAAGTCCCCCCTCGGACACCAGAGAGATACGAAGGCGGG
>NZ_JBHTTQ010000150.1:0-13475 GCF_042794475.1 Streptomyces sp. NPDC056527 | reverse complement strand
ACTCCATATACCCCCTTCGGGGGGGGTGTTTTTTTTTTTTCACCGCCGGCGGGGGGGGCCGCCCCGGCCCGGGCCCCCCCCCTTCCGCATCTCGTGGCGGGTGTCGTGTCTCGGCCATGTCCGTGGCGTTCTGTGGACGAGGTGCTGACGCCGCATCACGGATGTGGTTAACATCACGCCCACGTCGGCAATGTTGCCGGTTCGTTAAGGGAGGTGCGGGATGCGGTCTGCCCGGGAGTCACGTAGTCGAAAAGTGGGCATCTGCGGCATTCGCACTTCTTGGAACACCGTAGGAGACGGCGAGTTCTTCTGCGAGGAGTGCGGCGGCGATCGCAACTACCGTCGCCGGACCGGCCGTCGACGCTTCGCCGTCCTGGGCGTTCCCGTGCTGCCCCGCGGCCACGCCGGACCGGTCGTCGAATGCGCCGCCTGCCACACCCACTTCGGCACCGACGTCCTCGACCACCCGACGACGAGCCGTTTCTCCGCGATGTTGCGGGACGCCGTCCACACCGTCGCCCTCGCCGTCCTCGCGGCCGGCGGGACCTCCTCCCGTACGGCCGTGGACACCGCGGTCGGCGCGGTCCGCGCCGCCGGATTCGACGAGTGCACCGCCATCCAGCTCACCGACCTCGTCGAGGCGCTCGCGGCCGACACCGGCCGCTTCCTGCCCGACGAGGGCAGCGGGGGCGCCGCCCTGGCCATCGAGCTCCACGAGGCCCTGGAGCCGCTCGCCCCGCACCTCGCTGCCTCCGGCCGCGAGTCGATCCTGCTCCAGGGCGCCCGGATCGCCCTCGCGGACGGGGCGTACAGCCCGGCGGAGCGGGACGTGCTCAACACCGTCGGCAACGCGCTGGCGCTCTGCGCCGACGACACCGCCCGGCTGCTCGCCACCGCGAGGACGCTGCTGTAGGCGGCGCTCGCAGGGCCGCGTACGGCGCTCCTCGTGGTGCTCGCGGCGGTCGCGGCGTTCACGGTGCGATGTTGTGGTTGAGGCGGAACAGATTGCCGGGGTCGTAGCGCCGCTTCACCGCCAGCAGCCGGTCGTAGTTCTGCCGGTAGTTCGCACGCACCCGGCCCTGGTCGTCGGTGTCCATGAAGTTGATGTACCCGGCCTCCTCGGTGTGCGGCCGCAGCTCCCGGTCGTACTCCCTGGTCCAGGCGATGTTCGCCTCGTTGTCGGCGGGGTCCGTGTGCGTCGTGCCGAACGCGGCCGAGAACGAGGCGTCGCGGTAGGCGAAGGCGGTGTCCCCGGGGCCGACGCGATGGCACGCGCCGTCGATCGGGAAGATGGCGGTGTCGCTCTCCATCGAGGGAAGCGTCTCCCCGTAGCGCATGTGCACATCGATGGCACCGTCGCTGAGATCGCGGCTGAAGTTCCCCTTCCAGTAGTGGTACAGCCCCGGCGGCAACTCCTCGTCGAAGAGCGTGTTGACCACCGGATACGACATCCGCTCCACGAACCTGCCGACGACGGGGCCCAGCTCGCCGAGGAGGCCGAGCACCTTCTCGTCCGCGCTCGCGGGGCCGCTGAAGCAGGTCACCAGGCCGCAGATCGGACGGCCGTGCCAGCGCTCCGGCAGGAACGGCATGTCCGGGCCGAGCATCATGACGAAGATCGTGTTGAGCTCCTCGGGCGCGTCGGTGATCATGTCGCGCCAGCGCCGGGCCACCTCCGCGTCGAGCGGGAAGCAGACCACACCGCCCAGGACGTCGGAGACCGGGTGCAGTCGGTAGACGAGCGAGGTGACCACGCCGAAGTTGCCGCCGCCGCCGCGCAGCGCCCAGAACAGGTCCGGATGGCGCTCGGCGTCGCAGGTGACGAGGTTGCCCTCGGCGGTGACGACGTCGGCCTGTACGAGGTTGTCGCAGCTCAGGCCGTAGCGGCGGGCCAGATTGCCCATCCCGCCGCCGAGGGTGAGCCCGGCGATGCCGGTGGTGGAGACGACCCCGCCGGTCGTGGCCAGGCCGAAGGCATGCGTGGCGTGGTCGAAGTCGCCCCAGGTGCAGCCGCCCTCGGCGCGGGCGGTACGGGTCACGGGGTCCACGCGGACCGAGCGCAGCCGGGACAGGTCGACGACGAGGCCGTCGTCCACGGTGCCGTACCCGGCGACGGCGTGGCTGCCACCGCGGACCGCGAGCGGCAGCCCGTTGTCGCGGGCGAACAGGACACCGGCGATCACGTCCCCGGCGTCCACGGCGCGGACCACGACGGCCGGGTGGTGGTCGTGGAGGGCGTTGTAGACACGGCGCGCCTCGTCGTACGACGGATCGCCGGGGACGACCACATCGCCACGGACGGCGCCGCGCAGGGTGTCGAGCGAAGCTTCTGTGCTGAGCGTCGTGGTGTTCATGAACCCGTTCTAGGCCGCGAGCACCCACCCGGGCATCGCCCGAACCACCCACATCGAAACACCGGCCCGGCATGGGCGGAACGGCCTATGGCGGGGGATCGGCCTCTGCGGGGGGCTTGTGTCGGGGCGGGAGACCGCCTATGCCAGGCGGTGGGAGTAGGCGTAGGCCGTGGCGGCGGTACGGGAGGTCACGCCCAGCTTGGCGAAGATGTTGTTCAGGTGCCGGGCGACCGTGTGCTCGCTGATCACCAGGGCCTGAGCGATGTCCCTGTTGGTGCCGCCCTCGGCGACCAGCCGCAGCACCTCCGCCTCCCGGCCGGTCAGACCGCCGGGCAGTGGGCGGTGCCGCCCCGACAACAGGGCCGCCGCGCGCCGGGCGTCGGGCATGGCGCCGAGCCGCTCGAACGCCGCCCGGGCGGCCGCCAGCTCCAGTCGCGCCGCCTCCTCGTCGCCCTCCGCCCGGTCGGCGGCCGCGAGCAGCATCCGTACCTGCGCGGCCTCGTACGGCACGCGCAGCGCCAGCCAGCCCGCCAGCGCGCGGCGCAGCGGCCGCAGGGCCGGCTCGTTCCGGGCCAGGGCGAGGGCGCCGGAGGCGGTGTCGGCCATGGCGCTCAGGAGCGGTGCCTCGGCGGCGAGCGCCGCCAGCTCCGCGACGGCTTCCGCGGCTGTGTCCGGGTCCCCGACGGCCAGCGCGACCTCCGTCTGCGCCGCGAGCAGCCGGGCCTTGCCGAGGAGATCGTGACTCGGGTCGCTCTGGCAGGCCAGGGCCAGCTTCAGGCCCGTCACGGCGGCGTCGGCCTTGCCCTGGGCGAGCCGCAGCAGCGCGAGACCCGGTTGTGGGATACGGCCGAGCTCATGGGCGTGCCCGTACGAGACGGCGGCGGCGTCGAGCCGCCCCTGGCGGCGCCGGATCTCGCCGGCCGCGTAGTACGCCCCGGCGGCGACGTCCAGACTGTCCACCGCCACCTCGGAACACACCCGCTCGGCCTCGGCCTCGGCGAGCGTCCAGGCACCGAGCAGATCGAGCACCTCGACGTGATGGATCCGGCACAGCCCGCGGAAGGGGTTGTCGGGGGCGGCCCCTTGGGAGCCGGCGGCCGGCTCGGGGGCACCCGCGTCCCCGCCCTCGCCCCGGCGGCCCACGTCCCCGCCCGCGTCCGGGCCCGGCGGGCGGACGTGCTGGGACCAGGGGACCTCGCACCAGACCATCGCCGCGTCCGTCCACTCCACCGCGCGGCCGAGATCCGCCGCCTCCATGCACTGCGTCAGCGCCAGACAGAAGAGCCAGCCAGTGAACATGCCGCTCAGCTCGCCCGCCGTGACCGCACACATCGCGTCGTCGAGGAGGGCCAGGCCCTCCTCCCGGCGGCCGTTCGCCAGCAGGATCGCCGCGTGGGCCTGGCGGCTCAGGGCGATCAGGTCCGGGCTGCCGGAGTCACGGGCGAGGAGCTCCATGCGCCGCGCCGCGGCGAGCGCCGCTTCCGGGTCGTGGTGCTCCTGCGCCTCCTCCGCGTCCGTCCAGGCGAGGAAGCACTGCTCGGGACAGTCCGGTACGTCCTCCAGGTGGTGCCGGGACCGGTGCAGCCAGCCCGCGGCCGCCGCGGGCCGCCCCAGGCAGCGGTACTCGAAGTGCAGCCACCACGCCACCTGCCCCGCCCCGCGGTGGTCGCCCGCCGCCACGTACCCGGCATGGGCCCGCAGCCGGGCCGCGACCGACTCGTCCACGTGCCCCGCCCACCAGGCGGCGTCGGCGAGGAGGTCCAGTTCGTCCGGGCCCAGCGCGGCGGAGGGGTGCAGGTCGGCGTCACGCAGCAGGACGTACGCCTCGGCCCACGACTCCCGGGCCGCCGCGTCCCGCGCCCGCTCGACGACGGGGGCCTCTTCGACGGGGACGGCCATCGCCGCTCACTTCCCTTCCCGGCGCTGCCGGTCCTTCCAGGGTATGAGCGTGTGGCGCGTCCGGCAGATGAGCATGCGGCGCGTACGGCCTCCCGTACTCCCGCGGGAGTAACCGGGCCCCCGTACCGCCCCGGGCAGTAGCCCTCAACTCGGCCTTCGGCGCGACGAATCCGCGTTCGGGCGGCGGGAATCTGGGATCGACCCGAACGACCGACCCAGATGAACGCACCGACCGGAGGGAGCCCCCGCCATGGAGGGCCGTAAGAGGACCATCGGCTGGGGGGTGCTGGCCCTGTGGGTGATCCTGATCGCCCTCGCCGCACCCCTCGCAGGAAAGCTCGGCGACGTACAGCGCGACCGGGCCGTCGACTACCTGCCCGCGAGCGCCGACTCGACCCAGGTCGCGAAGATCACCGAGCAGATGCCCGGCGGAGACTCCACCGACCTCGTGCTCGTCTACCACCGCGACGGAGGACTGACCGCCGCGGACAAGGCCACCGCCGCCCGGGAGGTGGCGCAGGTCGCCACCGAGCACCCGCTCACCTCACCCCCGCGGCCCGTCCCCTCCGAGGACGGCACCACCCTCTTGTACGCCGTGTCCAGCACCGAGCCCGGTACGGACGAAACGGCCAGGGACGCCTTCGTCCTCGACATCCGCGAGACGGTCAGCGGCGAGGTCGGCGGACCCGGTGCCCTCGCGACCGACGCGAGCGAGGTCTACAACTCCCTCGACGGCCCGCTGCTCTACACGACCGTCGCCGTCGTCGCCATCCTGCTGATCATCATCTACCGCAGCCCGTTCCTCTGGCTCGTCCCCCTGGTCGTCGCCGGCGTCGCCGACTACCTCTCCATGGCCGTCACCTACGTCCTCCACCAGGGCTTCGACATCAGCGTCTCCGGTCAGAGCACCGGCGTCATGACGATCCTCGTCTTCGGCGCGGGCACCGACTACGCCCTCCTCCTCGTCTCCCGCTACCGCGAGGAACTGCGCCGCACCCCGCGCCCGTACGACGCCATGGCCACCGCCCTGCGCGGCTGCGGCCCCGCCGTCCTCGCCTCCTCCGGCACCGTCGCCCTCGGGATGCTCTGCCTGCTCGCCGCCGACATGAACAGCAGCCGGGGCATGGGCCCCACGGCCGCCGTCGGGGTGCTCTGCGCCCTCGTCGCGATGATGACGCTGCTCCCCGCTCTGCTCGTCGTCCTCGGCCGGCGGGTGTTCTGGCCGCTGATCCCGGCGTACGGAAGCGAGCCGAAGGCCGCACGCCGTTCCCTCTTCGCTGTCATGGGCTCCTCTGCCGGCCGCCGTCCGCTCGCCGTCCTCGTCGCGGGCGGTGCCGCCCTGGCCGCGCTCGCGCTCGGTGTGCTGAACCTGCCCGGAGCCCTCAAGCAGGAGGACACCTTCACCTCCACGCCGGAGTCGGTCGCCGCGATGAAGACGCTCGCCGTGGCGTACCCGGAGATGGGAACCCAGCCCATCACCGTCGTCGCCCCGACCGCCTCGGTCCCCGGGGCGCTGCGGACCGCCCTCGCGACCGACGGCGTCGCGAAGGCCGAACGCGGCCGCAGCGGCAACGGCTGGACGGAGATCTCCGTCGTCGCCTCCGACCCGCCGCAGTCGGCGGCCGAGACCACGACCATCAAGGGGCTGCGGACCGCGCTCGGCGACGGCGTGTACGTCGGCGGGCCCAGCGCCGAGCAGCTCGACATGACCGAGACCAACGCAGGCGACCGGAACATCGTCGTCCCGCTCGTCATCGTCGTCGTCCTGCTCGTCCTGATCGTGCTGCTGCGCAGCCTCGTCGCACCGCTGATCCTGGTCGCCGCCGTCGTCGCGGTCTGGGGCGCGGCCCTCGGTATCGGAGGACTCGTCTTCGAGTCCCTCTTCGGCTTCGAGGGGACCGACCCGGGCCTGGCGCTGCTCTCCTTCGTCTTCCTCGTCGCCCTCGGCGTCGACTACGGCATCTTCCTGATGCACCGGATGCGCGAGGAATGCCTGAGCGGTGCGGAGCCGGGCGCCGCGGCGCTGACTGCCCTGCGCACGACCGGTGGGGTGATCGCCTCCGCGGGGCTCGTCCTCGCCGCCACCTTCGCGGTCCTTGTCAACATGCCGATGGTGCAACTGGCCGAGCTGGGCTTCGTGATCGCGGTAGGCGTCCTGCTCGACACCTTCCTGGTCCGTACGTACCTCGTCACGAGCGCGAGCGTGCTCCTCGGCCGGAAGGTGTGGTGGCCGGGACCGCTGGCCAAGAAGCCGACGTCGAGGGGTGGTTCGTCGACGGAGTCGTCAACGGGCGGTTCATCGACGGGCGGTTCGTCGACGGATGGTGCGTCGACGGGTGGTTCGTCAACGGACGGTTCAGGGTCCGAGTCGTTGCCCGTACGGGTGTGATCAGGGGCGGGTGGGGGGCTTCCCGCACTGTCAGGAGCCCCCGCCCGCAGGGAGGATGAACCTCATGGACTTCGCAGCGGCCTTGACCCGTGACCCGCAGGCGGCGCCGTACCCGGTGCGGTGCGACGCGACGGCCGCCGCGGTCTTCGCGGTGCTCGCGGTGGTCATCGCGCTCACCGTCGACGACGGCCGGCGGCCGGACCTGCTCGGCTGGGCGCTGCTGCTCGCCGCGCACATCCCGCTTGCCTGGCGGCGCACGGCGCCGATGCCGGTGCTGCTCGCCGTGGTCGCCTGCGTCGCTCCGTACCACGGGCTCGACTACATGCATCTGGCGCCGATACCGGCCTCGATGACCGCGCTGTACACGGTCGCGTCCACCGGCCGTCCGAAGCGGACCCTGATCGTGGGGCTCTCGGTCACCTCCGTCACGCTCACCATGCAGCTCTTCGTGAACCCGCACGAGATCGTGGAGTTGCTGCGGGTCTCCGGCTGGGTGATCGCGATGCTGGTCTTCGGCGCCAGCATCCGGCTCTATCGCCAGCTGGTGGCGGGCGTGGTCGAGCGGGCGGAGCGCGAGGCGGAGCGGAAGGTCGCCGAGGAGCGGCTGCGCATAGCCCGGGACCTGCACGACCTCCTCGCGCACTCGATCACCCTCATCGGCGTGCAGACGTCGGTCGCCGCACACGTCCTGGTCGCCGACCCGGACCGGCTCGACCGGGAGGCGCTCGCCCGGGCGCTCGACGGGATAGCAGAGACGTGCCGTGAGGCCCGCTCCGAGGTGCGGACCACCCTGGACGTGCTGCGGGCGGCCCCGGAGGGTCCGCTGCCGGATCTCGCCTCGCTGCCCGATCTCGTACGGTCCTCGGGCGCGGACCTGACGATACGGACGGGGGAGGCGAAGGTCCCCGCGGCGGTGGGGGCGGCGGCGTACCGGATCGTGCAGGAGTCCCTGACCAACGCCGTACGGCACGGGGGTGCGGACGCGGAGGTGCGGGTCGATGTCGGCCTGGCGGACGAGGTGTTGACGGTACGGGTGACCAACGGTGGTGCGGTGGCGGGGGGGTCGGGAGGTCTGGGCCGCTCGGCAGGTTCGGGAGCCTCGGGTCGCTCGGGCGGTTCGGGAAGTTCGGGAGGATCGGGCCGCTCGGGTGACTTCGGAGGCTTGGGTGGCTCTGGTGGCTCCGGCGGCTCCGGCGGCTCGGGGTACGGGATCCTCGGGATGCGGGAGCGGGCGAAGAGCGTGGGAGGGACACTGAGCGCGGGCCCGCGCGCGGGCGGGGGATTCGAGGTCGCGGCGGCGCTGCCGCTCGCGGCGAGGGGGTGACAGCGTGATCCGGGTGCTGCTCGCGGACGACCAGACGCTCGTCCGGGCGTCGTTCGCGATGCTCGTCGACTCGGCGTCCGACATGGAGGTCGTGGGCCAGGCGGCCAACGGCAAGGAGGCGGTGGAGCTGGCCCGTTCGGCGCGGGCGGATCTGGTGGTGATGGACGTCCGGATGCCCGAGCTCGACGGGATCGGGGCTACGCGGCTGATCGCCGCGGACGAGGACCTCGCCGGGGTGAAGGTGCTGGTCCTGACGACGTACGACACGGACGAGCACATCGTGGAGGCGCTGCGGGCGGGTGCCTCGGGCTTCGTGGTCAAGGACATCCGCCCCGCCGAGCTCCTGGCGGCGATCCGCACGGTGGCGGCGGGGGAGTCCCTGCTCTCCCCGGGCCCGACGGCCCGGCTGATAGCCAAGGTCCTCGCGACCCCGGACACGCCGGTGACGGGTGGGCCGGAAGGTCTGTCGGACCGTGAACGGCAGGTGCTCGCGCTGGTGGCGAGGGGGCTGAACAACTCCGAGATCGCGGAGGCGTTGGGGCTCTCGCCCCTCACGGCGAAGACCCATGTCAGCAGGATCATGGGCAAGCTCGGGGCGCGGGACCGGGCCCAGCTGGTCATCGCGGCGTACGAGTCGGGACTGGTCGCGCCGGGCTGCTGAAACGGGCCGGGCCCCCACCTGTGTGTGATCGGTGGGGGCCCGGGAGGCCAGGCCGTGGCGTCTGGCTTCGGGGTCAGGCTTCGGGGTCAGGCTTCGACGTCAGGCTTCGACGTCCGGCTTCGACGTCCGGCTTCGACGTCCGGCTTCGGGGTCTGGCCTCGGCGTCCGGCTTCGGCGTCAGCCCAGGTCGACGCCGCTCGCGCGGAGCATGTCCTCGCGCTCGACGATCTTCACTCGCTCGCGGCCCTGCGGCTCGCCCAGCGCCTTCTCCGCGGCGTCGAGGGCATACCAGCCCTCCCACGTCGTGTACGTGATGCCCTTGCCCTCGAGGAAGGACACGACCGCGTCCGTCTCGGGGGTCTCGGGGGTGAGCAGCCGGCCGTTGGCGAAGTCGTCGAGCAGGTTCGCGACCGTCTCGTTGGCGTCGCCCTTGGTGTGGCCGATGAGGCCGACCGGGCCGCGGCGGATCCAGCCGGTGACGTACGTGGAGGCGAGGTGCTCGCCGCCCTCCTCGATCACGCGACCGCCCTCGTCCGGGACGGTGCCGGAGGCGGTGTCCCAGGGGAGCTTGGGCAGCTCGTCGGAGAGGTAGCCCACGGCGCGGTAGACGGCCTGGACGTCCCAGTCCGTGGTCTGGCCGGTGCCCTTCACATTGCCGGTGCCGTCCAGCTCGGTGCGCTCGGTACGGAGGCCGACGACCCGGCCGTCCTCGCCGAGGATCTCGACCGGGGACTCGAAGAAGTGCAGGAAGAGCTTGTGCGGGCGCTCGCCGATGTCGCGGATCGCCCAGTTCTCCAGGGTCTTCGCGACCATGTCGGTCTGCTTGTTCTTGCGCCGATCGGCGATCGAGCCCTCGTCGTAGTCGATGTCCTCGGGGTTGACGATGACCTCGATGTTGGGGGAGTGGTCCAGCTCGCGCAGCTCCATGGGGCTGAACTTGGCCTGGGCCGGGCCGCGGCGGCCGAAGACGTGGATCTCCACGGCCTTGTTGGCCTTGAGACCGTCGTAGACGTTCGGCGGGATCTCGGTCGGCAGCAGCTCGTCCGCGGTCTTGGCGAGGATGCGGGCGATGTCGAGGGCCACATTGCCCACGCCGAGGACGGCGACCTTCTCGGCCTCCAGCTCCCAGGTGCGCGGGACGTCCGGGTGGCCGTCGTACCAGGAGGCGAAGTCGGCGGCGCCGAACGAGCCGTCCAGCTCGACACCGGGGATCCTCAGCTCGCGGTCGGCCATGGCGCCGGTCGAGAAGACCACGGCGTCGTAGAAGGCGCGCAGGTCGTCGAGGTGCACGTCGGTGCCGTAGTCGACATTGCCGAAGAGGCGGACCTGCGGCTTGTCGAGGACCTGGTGGAGCGCGGTGATGATGCCCTTGATCCGCGGGTGGTCGGGGGCGACGCCGTAGCGGATGAGGCCGAAGGGAGCCGGCATCCGCTCGAAGATGTCGATGGACACGCCCGGCTCGGCGGCGGCCTCGGACTTGAGCAGCGCGTCAGCGGCATAGATCCCGGCGGGGCCGGCGCCGACGATCGCGACCCGGAGAGGGCGGGGCATGTCAGGTTCCCTTCGCAAGCGACGTGGCGACGATAGCCGTCGCCACTTAGGTCACCCTAAATAACTCCCCGCGCGGAGTGGTACCCGCCCCCCGTCTATGGCCCCATAAGCTGAACTTATGACTTCTCAAAGGAACAGCTAGACCGCTCCCTCGGTGAGCGAGCCACCGGTGACGGCGTCGACGGTGAGGAGGACGAGCACGGCCACGCCGTTCAGCGCGCAGAAGAGGATGGTGACGGCGGCGCTCAGCGTGTGGCGGCGGTGGGTGGCCGAGACGCATGCCCCGCTGGTCACTGCCGGTGGGTGGTGGGCTGATCGGCGCGCGTGATCCTAAGTCTCCCCAACTCGCTTTGGGCGGGCCTGAAGGGGTCTGATCCGGGGAAGCTACCGCGAGTAGTGGAGAGCCAGGGACGCCGACCGTCGATCCGGCCCCGCCCCCTCGCCACCCGGTACGAGCGTGGGTGCTAACTCGTAGATCTTCGTCGCGACGGCTTCCGACTCCGCAGTCGCCTCGAAATAAGACGCATAGGGCGAGGCGTTGATGATTCGCCTACATGTCCGTTCGAAAATGCCGCCGGTTTGTAGTACCTCGTCGATTCGCCCCGACACGTCCAGCTGCGGCTTGCGGATTCCCTGTTCGAATTGACCGAAATGGCCGCGGGATGCGAACACCAGATCGCCCGGTTCCCCCTGTGTGAGGCTCTTCGCTTCCCGCTGGGCCTTCAGTTCCTGGCCGAAGAACCGCCAGGTGTCCATTCGCGGCCTCTGGCCATGGATTAACTACCAAGACCCCACGCGCCGTTGTAGGACCTGCGCATCTGCCGATTCTACGGATCCGGCACCACCCCGGATGCGGTAAGCGGGAAATTGATTCGGAAAGGGTTGCGTTGGTGAAGGAAGAACACGAGCGACCGACAACGGGGACCGTTCAAGAGGCTCAGGAGGTGGCAGGGGAATTGTGCGACGCACTCGCGAGGGTCGGAATCACGCTGCCCTCGCTCGGGCTGGATGTTCTCACCCTCGCCGCCGATGCCCCTCGGCCGCTCATCGAATTGGGACGCTGCACGGTGGAGACGGCGCGTCGGCTGGCCGTCGTACTGCCGGGGGAAGAAGGGGGCCGGTCGTGAAACTGCCCATCGGGTCGTACGTCGTCGACATCCGTACCGGGAAGGTCGGCACGGTCATGGGGCACGAGGGCCCGTACGTCCAGCTGCGGCCGCTCGGCGGCGGGCGGGAGTGGGACGCGGAGCCGGACCGGGTGCGGGCTGCGACCGCCGCCGAGCGGCTGCGCGCGGCCACGGCGCACGCGAACGCGCGCAGCCGGGGTGAGGTGCCGTGAAGAGGGTGCCGCAGGGCGGGGGCGAGGCCCCCGCCCCTCGGCGGGTGACTCGGTCCTCGTAGTGGTCGGTCGGGACGCAGCCGTCCGTCAGGGTGTCGTCTTCCGCAGTCGGTCGGCGCGGTCGGGGCCGGCGGGGCCGCCGCCGTGGTGGTGACGAGCGGTGTGAGGCGCATGAGTTCGGTGACGCCTGCGGTGACGATCAAGGACGTGGCGACTTCGGATTTGCTGCCGTGCACATGGCAAATGGTTGCCTGTCGCATAGGCGAGAATGGGCCGCATGAGTCTGTTCCGCGACGACGGCATCGTGCTGCGCACCCAGAAGCTGGGTGAAGCGGACCGCATCATCACGCTCCTCACGCGCGGTCACGGTCGTGTACGCGCCGTGGCGCGCGGGGTCCGGCGGACCAAGTCGAAGTTCGGGGCCAGGCTCGAACCGTTCTCCCACGTCGACGTGCAGTTCTTCGCTCGCGGGAGTGACCTCGTCGGGCGCGGGCTTCCGCTCTGTACGCAGAGCGAGACCATCGCCGCGTACGGCGGTGGGATCGTCACCGACTACGCCCGTTACACCGCCGGGACGGCGATGCTGGAGACGGCGGAGCGGTTCACGGACAACGAGGGCGAGCCGGCCGTGCAGCAGTACCTGCTGCTCGTCGGTGGTCTGCGGACGCTCGCCCGGGGCGAGCACGCGCCGCATCTCATCCTCGACGCCTTCCTCCTGCGCTCCCTCGCCGTCAACGGCTATGCGCCGAGCTTCGAGGATTGCGCGAAATGCGGACTTCACGGTCCGAACCGGTTCTTTTCGGTCGCGGCGGGCGGGGTCATATGCGGCGACTGCCGGGTGCCGGGCAGCGTCGTACCCTCTCCGGAGGCCATCGGCCTGCTCAGCGCGCTGCTCACCGGCGACTGGGCGACGGCGGACGCGTGCGAGCCGCGTCACGTCAGGGAGGGGAGCGGGCTGGTGTCCGCCTACCTCCACTGGCACCTGGAGCGCGGCCTGCGCTCCCTGCGGTATGTAGAGAAGAGCTAGGAGATCCATCGCCATGGCCATCGCACGACGCGGAATCCTCGGACGGCAGCGCCGGGAGTACAAGGTCCCCGAGCCGCACCCCTCCGGTGCCCGTCCGCCGAAGCTCCCCGCCGAGCTGGTGCCGAACCACGTGGCCTGCGTGATGGACGGCAACGGCCGCTGGGCCCAGGAGCGCGGCCTGCCGCGCACCGAGGGGCACAAGGTCGGCGAGGGCGTGGTCCTCGACGTGCTCAAGGGCTGCCTGGAGATGGGCGTCAAGAACCTCTCCCTCTACGCCTTCTCCACCGAGAACTGGAAGCGCTCCCCCGAGGAGGTCCGCTTCCTCATGAACTTCAACCGGGACGTCATCCGGCGCCGGCGTGACGAGATGAACGAGCTGGGGATCCGTATCCGATGGGTCGGCCGGATGCCGAAGATGTGGAAGTCGGTCGTCCAGGAGCTCCAGATCGCCCAGGAGCAGACCGTCGACAACGACGCGATGACGCTGTACTTCTGTGTGAACTACGGCGGCCGCGCCGAGGTCGCCGACGCCGCGAAGAAGATCGCGGAGGACGTGGCGGCGGGGAGGCTCGACCCGTCGAAGGTCAACGAGAAGACCTTCCAGAAGTACCTCTACTACCCGGACATGCCGGACGTGGACCTGTTCCTGCGTCCCAGTGGTGAGCAGCGCACCTCGAACTACCTGATCTGGCAGAGCAGCTACGCCGAGATGATCTTCCAGGACGTGCTGTGGCCGGACTTCGACCGCCGTGACCTGTGGCGCGCCTGCGTCGAGTACGCCTCCCGCGACCGCCGCTTCGGTGGCGTGGACCCGGCGGACATGGCCGTGCTCGACAAGGCCTGAGGGACGGACGGGGCCCGGGCCGTACGGACGACAGGTCCGTACGGGCCGGGCCGTCGCTCTCTGCAACGCGCAGGTGCCGGCGTACGA
>NZ_JBHTTQ010000149.1:0-13543 GCF_042794475.1 Streptomyces sp. NPDC056527 | reverse complement strand
CCCTTCACGGGAGCCGGGGCCTCGTCGCGCACCGGAAGGCGTTACGCAGCCAGCTTCGCCAGCGCCGCGTCGATGCGGGTCAGGGCCTTGTCCTTGCCGAGGATCTCCAGGGACTCGAAGAGCGGCAGGCCGACCGTGCGGCCGGTGACCGCGACGCGAACCGGGGCCTGGGCCTTGCCGAGCTTCAGGCCGTGCTCCTCGCCGGCGGCCAGGACCGCGTTCTTGAGGGACTCGGGGTCGTTCCAGTCCGCCGCTTCCAGCTTGGCGCGGGCGGTGGTCAGAAGGGCCGCGGGCTCGCCCTTCATGGCCTTGTCCCACGAGGGCTGGTCGAAGACCGGCTCGGGCAGGAAGAGGAAGTCCACGTTGGCCGTGATGTCCGAGAGGACGGTCACGCGGGTCTGGGCGTGCGGCGCGATGGCATCCCAGGCGGCGCGGTCGAAGTCCTCGGGCGCCCAGTCGGCATGCGGGGCCGTCAGCCAGGGCTCGCAGGCCGCGGCGAACGCCTTCACGTCCAGCATCCGGATGTGGTCGGCGTTGATCGACTCGGCCTTCTTCAGGTCGAAGCGCGCCGGGTTGGCGTTGACGTCGGCGATGTCGAACTTCTCCACCATCTGCTCGATGGTGAAGATGTCCTGGTCCGCCGAGAACGACCAGCCCAGGAGCGAGAGGTAGTTCAGCAGCCCCTCGCGCAGGAAGCCGCGCTCCCGGTAGAGGTTCAGGGACGCCTGCGGGTCGCGCTTGGACAGCTTCTTGTTGCCCTCGCCCATCACGTACGGCAGGTGACCGAAGGCGGGGATCTCCTTGGCGACGCCCAGCTCGATCAGCGCCTTGTAGAGCGCGATCTGGCGCGGGGTGGAGGAGAGCAGGTCCTCGCCGCGCAGGACGTGGGTGATCTCCATCAGCGCGTCGTCGACCGGGTTCACCAGGGTGTACAGCGGGGCGCCGTTGGCGCGCACGATGCCGTAGTCCGGGACGTTGTCCGGGGTGAAGGTGAGCTCGCCGCGGACCAGGTCGGTGAAGGTGATCGGCTCGTCGGGCATCTTGAAGCGGACGATCGACTCGCGGCCCTCGGCGCGGTAGCGCTCGATGCGCTCGTCGCTCAGGTTGCGGCAGGTGCCGTCGTAGCCCGAGGGCTTGCCGGCCAGGCGGGCCGCGTCGCGGCGGGCCTCGAGCTCCACCGCGGTGCAGAAGCAGTGGTAGGCGTAGCCGCCGGCGAGCAGCTTCTCGGCGACGTCCTTGTAGATGTCCATCCGCTGCGACTGGCGGTACGGCTCGTGGGGGCCGCCGATCTCGGGGCCCTCGTCCCAGTCGAGACCGAGCCAGCGCATCGAGTCGAGCAGCTGGTTGTACGACTCCTCGGAGTCGCGCGCCGCGTCGGTGTCCTCGATGCGGAAGACCATGGTGCCCTGGTTGTGCCGGGCGAAGGCCCAGTTGAAGAGGGCGGTGCGGACCAGGCCCACGTGGGGGTTGCCGGTCGGGGAGGGACAGAAACGTACGCGGACGTTCGCGTTAGCCACGCTTGATCACCTTGTTGGTGAGAGTGCCGATGCCTTCGATGGTGACGGCGACCTCGTCGCCGACGTTGAGGGGGCCGACCCCGGCGGGGGTGCCGGTGAGGATGACGTCGCCCGGGAGCAGCGTCATGGCCTCGGTGATGTGGACGACCAGGTCCTCGATGGAGCGGATCATGTCGCTGGTGCGACCGAGCTGGCGTTGTTCGCCGTTGACCGTGGCCTGGACGGTGAGGTCGCTCGCGGCGGCCAGGTCCAGGCCCGTCTCGACCCAGGGGCCCAGCGGGCAGCTGGTGTCGAAGCCCTTGGCCCGGGCCCACTGCTTCTCGCGCGCCTGCGCGTCGCGGGCGGTGACGTCGTTGGCGCAGGTGAAGCCGAAGATGACGTCCTTGACGCGCTCGCGCGGGACCTCGCGGCACATACGGCCGATGACCACGGCCAGTTCGGCCTCGTGGTGCAGCTCGTTGGAGAAGGAGGGGTACTCGATGGCGTCGCCGGGGCCGATCACCGAGGTGGTCGGCTTGAAGAAGGCGACGGGGACCTCCGGGACCTCGTTGCCGAGTTCGGCGGCGTGCTCCGCGTAGTTGCGGCCGATGGCCACGACCTTGTTGGGGAGCACGGGCGGCAGGAGCCGTACCTTGCCGAGCGGGACCTTGGTGCCGCTGAGCTCGAAGTCGGTGTACGGGATGCCCTTGATGATGTCGAGGACCAGGCCGCCGGACTCGACGGTTCCCTCGCCCTCGACGGCGCCGAAGGCGACATTGCCGTCGATGGAGAATCTGGCGATGCGCACGAGTGCTGTCGCCCCTCACTTGGTACTTGCTGGAGTCTGACGCTCCAGGCTAACGCGGTGAGGGGCGGCTCCCGCCGTATTACTGTGCGGGCTGTGCTGCCTCGGGGGCGGTCATGAGGACCGTGCGGCGGGGGTTGGCCGTCTGCGTCGGGAGTTCGGCAACGTGCTCCAGCTGCGCGCCCCGGCCGAGCTGCTCGGCGTCCTCGAGGTGGGCGAGCGTGGTGCGGCGGGGGTTGGCCGTGGAGCGGAGCAGCATCGTCGTCTTCATGTTTTCGCGCGCCTCTACAGAACGGGGAGTCTTGTAAAGCGTCAGGCTAAACGTGCAATTCCCTTCGAATGCATGGGGGAGACAACGATCTAGGTGTGAGTTTGCTCACCACGGCCGGGACGATCCGGGCATTACGGTCCACTCTCGGGGGTCAAGGAACCGGACATTTCCCTACTGAATGCTTCATTCCGCTCCTGATCATGGCGACTGGGACACTCGGACTCCATGAGCCTTTGGGAGTAATAAGTCCGATTCCTCCATGATCATCTTCTACGTGGGGTGACATGATGTTCACGGGTTGTTATGCCGTAGGACGTCCGAGACGCGGCCCTTGTTGGAGATCCGGCACTGTGCTGGAATTCCACGCACCGCCGCGGGTTTCAAGCCGGCGCGCAGGGGGCGCAACGCAGCGCCGGGTGAGCGGCGGGGAAGGGGGAACTGCGCCGGTCATCGACGACCACCAAGGGGCGCATTCCGCGTCCCGAGACGCCGACACCGTCCTCTCCGTTCACGCGGAAGGGCGCCTGGTCCAGAGGTTGCGACGCTAGTGCAGGGACGATTCAAGAGGGATGGCAGCAACGCTGCCGCGGAGCAGGAGCCTCGCGCCGGAACCGACCGCGGTTCCTCGGCCCAGCACGCCCCGAACCCGGGCAAGGGTCCGGCAGGCGAGGGCGGTGAGGCCTCCGGGCGCTCCGGCGCCACGACCTCTGCCACCGAGCCCGCCACCACCGCGCAGAAGCCCAAGGCCGAGAACGAGGTCGGGCCGCGAATAGCCCTGCGCAACTGGCGCATCTCGACGCGTCTGGTCGCCCTGCTGACCCTCCCCGTGGTCGCGGCCACCAGCCTCGGCGGCATCCGAATCAGCGAGTCGCTCCAGGACATGGAGCAGCTCGACCACCTTCAGCTGCTCACCAAGCTGACGCAGGAGGCGACCGACCTCGCCCAGGCCCTGCAGTCCGAGCGTGACAGCTCCGCCGGTCCGCTGGCCAACGGGAAGTCGGCCGGCGACTACCAGGTCGCCACCAAGCGCAAGGCCACGGACCGTGCCCAGAAGGCGTTCATGGACGCCACCGGTGACATCCCCGCCACCGAGGGCGACGAGGCGCTCCAGAGCATCCGTCAGAACGTCAGCCAGATCGCGTCCCAGGTCGTCCAGATCGGCGGCATCCGCCAGGAGGCGTACAAGCAGGGCGTCTCCCACTCGGTGACGGTCGAGGCGTACAGCCGACTGATCCGCTCGCTGCTCAGCCTCTCCCAGGACATGGCGCAGGCGACCAGCAACCCCGAGATGATCAAGCGGACCCGGGCGCTCGCGGCGTTCTCGTCCGCCAAGGAGTACGCCTCCGTCCAGCAGGCGATCATCGCCTCCGCGCTGCCCCCGGACAACAGCAGGCCCGGCAAGCTGGAGCAGGGCGACCGCCTCTACGGCTACGCCGCCCAGCAGGGTGAGAAGGTCGAGCTCAAGTCCTTCGAGACCATCTACGAGTCGGCCGGTGGCGACGCCGCCGAGCTGACCGCCTCGCTCACCACCGGCAACCCCTCCATCGAGGCCGCCGACAAGTACGCGGACCGGGTGCTGAGCACCGACAGCGGACTGGCCGGCCGCACCCTGCGCGGTCACCTGAACTTCACCGACGAGTACGGCACCAAGATCGTGGCGATGAGCCGCATCGAGGCCAACCTGCTCGGCCAGATGGACACCAAGGCCCGTGAGCTGCGCGCCGAGTCGCAGCGCGACGCCATCATCAACGGTGCGCTGATCCTCCTCGTCCTCGGTGTCTCGCTCGTCGGCGCCTTCGTCGTGGCGCGGTCCATGATCCGCTCGCTCCGCCGGCTCCAGGACACCGCGACCAAGGTCGCCCAGGACCGTCTGCCCGAGCTCGTCAAGCAGCTCTCCGAGGCCGACCCGCAGGACGTCGACACCTCCGTCGAGTCCGTCGGTGTGCACTCCCGGGACGAGATCGGCCAGGTGGCCGCGGCCTTCGACGACGTGCACCGCGAGGCGGTCCGCCTCGCCGCCGAGCAGGCCCTGCTGCGGGGCAACGTCAACGCGATGTTCACCAACCTCTCGCGCCGCTCCCAGGGTCTTATCCAGCGTCAGCTCTCGCTCATCTCCGAGCTGGAGTCCCGCGAGGCCGACCCGGACCAGCTCTCGTCGCTCTTCAAGCTCGACCACCTCGCGACGCGTATGCGCCGTAACGGTGAGAACCTCCTCGTCCTCGCCGGTGAGGAGCCCGGCCGTCGCTGGACCCGTCCGGTCCCGCTGGTCGACGTGCTCCGTGCCGCCGCCTCCGAGGTGGAGCAGTACGAGCGCATCGAACTGGCCGCCGTCCCGGCGACCGAGGTCGCCGGCCGCGTCGTCAACGACCTCGTGCACCTCCTCGCCGAGCTGCTGGAGAACGCCACCTCGTTCTCCTCGCCGCAGACCAAGGTCCGCGTCACCGGTCACGCGCTGCCCGACGGCCGCGTGCTCGTCGAGATCCACGACACCGGCATCGGCCTCTCCCCCGAGGACCTCGCCGCGATCAACGAGCGGCTCGCCTCGCCGCCCACCGTGGACGTCTCCGTCTCCCGCCGTATGGGTCTGTTCGTGGTCGGCCGCCTGTCCCTGCGACACGGCATCCGGATCCAGCTGCGCCCGTCGGACTCCGGCGGCACCACCGCGCTCGTCATGCTCCCCGTCGACGTCGCCCACGGCGGCAAGAAGCCCGCGCCCAAGCAGGGCCCCGGCGGCCAGGGCGCGATGCCGCAGGCTCCCGCCGGTTCCGGTGGCCGCCTGACCGGCGGTCCGGGTGCGGCCGGTGGTCCCGGCGCCGGTGGCCGTCCGGGCCTCGGTGGCGCGCCGTCCGCCTCCTCGGCGTCGGCCGGCCGGCTCGGTGCCGGTGCGAGTGCCGCCCGCGGTCAGGTCGGCGCGGGCAGCGGCCCGCGTGCGGCGCTGCCCGGCCGGGACGGCGCGCAGCGCCCGAACGGTCCGCAGGGCCAGGCCCCGCAGCAGCCGCAGCCCCAGGGGCAGCAGACCTCGCAGATGCCGCAGGTGTCCCCGGAGCCGCAGCGTCCGGGCCTCGGCACCGGTGGCTTCGGCGGTGCGCAGAGCGCCATTCCGTCCCGTACGGACGTCTGGGGCGGCCAGGGCAACCAGGGCAACCAGGGCAAGGCTCCCCAGCAGCCGCAGCAGCCGCAGCAGGGCCAGGGCAACCAGGCCCCGCAGGGCGGTCGCCCGGGCCAGGGCGGCTACCCGCGCGCCGAGCTGCCCGGCGGCAACCCGCAGCAGCAGCAGCGTCCGCAGACCACCAGCTGGGGCAACGAGCCGGCTCAGCCGGTCCGCCGCCCGCAGCAGGAGATGTCTCCGCTGGACGCGCCGCGCGGTCACGAGGACCCGGAGACGACGGGCCAGTACCCCCGTCCTTCGGCGCCTCAGGGCCCCGGTTCCACGGGCCAGTTCCCGCGCCCGGACTACGGCCGCCAGCAGAACCCGCAGCAGGCTCCTCAGGGGTACCAGCCGCAGCCTTCGCAGGACCCGGCGTCCACCGCGCAGTTCCCGCGCCCGGACTTCGGACAGCCGCAGCAGGCTCCGCAGGGGTACCCGCAGCAGCAGCCTCCGGCCCCGCGCCCGCGCGGTGGTGGCGACTACGGTGCCCCCCGCCCGGCCGGGAACCTGCCCCAGCAGCCGCAGCAGCCTCAGTTGCAGCAGCCCCGCCAGCCCGAGGCCCTGCCTCCGGCGAGCGGTCCGAGCGACGCCCGTACCCCCCTGTACGACACGCTGGAGACCAACTGGTTCCACGGTCAGGGCCAGGACCAGGGTCAGCAGGACAACGGACGGGGCGCGGTCGATCAGACGATGCAGACCCCGGTCGTGCCTCAGCAGCCCGCCTCCCCCGCTCCGCGGCGCCCTGCCGCGCAGGGCGGCGGCGAGGGCGGTCAGCAGGCAGGACCCGCCTCGTGGCGGACCTCGCCCAACGACGAACTGGTGCGCCAGGCCGAGCGGGTCCGCAAGCCCGCGGCCGGCGGCGTCACCACCTCCGGGCTGCCGCGACGGGTCCCGAAGGCCAACCTCGTACCCGGAACCGCGCAGGAGCAGGCCCACACGGCCGGCCCTCAGGTCTCGCGTGCACCCGATGACGTCCGCGGCCGGCTCACCAATCTGCGCCGCGGTATCCAACAGGGCCGCCAGGCGGGCAACTCGACCACGGGTAGCTTCCACCTCGGCCCGACCCACCAGCAGGAGCGTTAGTTGAGCGCGATGAGCCAGGCGGCGCAGAATCTGAACTGGTTGATCACCAACTTCGTGGACAACACCCCTGGGGTGTCCCACACGGTGGTGGTCTCCGCCGACGGCCTGCTGCTGGCCATGTCGGAAGGATTCCCCCGCGACCGCGCCGACCAGCTGGCGGCGGTCGCATCCGGACTTACCTCGCTGACCGCGGGCGCGTCCCGGATCTTCGAGGGCGGTCCTGTGGCCCAGACGGTCGTGGAGATGGAGCGCGGCTTCCTCTTCCTGATGTCCGTCTCCGACGGTTCCTCACTGGCCGTGCTCGCACACCCGGAGTGCGACATCGGCCTCGTGGGCTACGAGATGACGCTGCTGGTCGACCGGGCCGGCAGCGTACTCACCCCGGATCTCCGTGCCGAGCTCCAGGGAAGCCTCCTGCACTAAGTCACCGACAGGGTGGCCCGCCCCTCCGAGCCGCCCTGGGATCACACACCGTCCGGCCGCCCCATCCGGCCCCCCACCGGCCCCATCAGACGGCATTCGACCCGTGCCGTCACGCCCGGAGGATTAATGACCCCGCCCCCCGCCTCTCACGATCCGTACGGCTCTTCCATAGACGAGTCGTACGGGTATGAAGGCGACCAGCCGCTGGTTCGTCCGTACGCGATGACCGGCGGCCGGACCCGGCCGCGCTACCAGCTCGCCATAGAGGCGCTGGTCAGCACCACGGCCGACCCGGCGCACCTGTCGACGCTGCTTCCCGAGCACCAGCGGATCTGCCACCTGTGCCGGGAGGTCAAGTCGGTGGCCGAGGTCTCGGCGCTGCTGTCCATGCCGCTCGGCGTCGCCCGGATCCTCGTCGCCGACCTGGCCGAGGCGGGCATGGTGGCCATCCACCAGCCGGGTAACGGAGAGGCCGGCGGCACGCCGGACGTGACACTGCTCGAAAGGGTGCTCAGTGGACTTCGCAAGCTCTAGCGGCGGCGCGGCCAGGTCGACCACCAGCGCGAAGATCGTGGTGGCGGGTGGCTTCGGCGTGGGCAAGACCACGTTCGTCGGCGCCGTCTCGGAGATCAACCCGCTGCGTACCGAGGCCGTGATGACCTCGGCCTCGGCCGGGATCGACGACCTGACGCACACCGGTGACAAGACCACCACGACGGTGGCGATGGACTTCGGCCGAATCACCCTGGACCAGGACCTGATCCTGTACCTCTTCGGTACGCCCGGTCAGGACCGCTTCTGGTTCATGTGGGACGACCTGGTCCGCGGTGCCATCGGCGCCGTCGTGCTCGTCGACACCCGCCGTCTCGCCGACTGCTTCCCGGCCGTCGACTACTTCGAGAACAGCGGCCTGCCGTTCGTCATCGCCCTGAACGGCTTCGAGGGGCACCAGCCGTACACCCCCGACGAGGTCCGCGAGGCGCTGCAGATCGGTCCGGGCACTCCGATCATCACCACCGACGCCCGCCATCGCGCGGACGCCAAGAGCGCTTTGATCACGCTTGTCGAGCATGCGCTGATGGCACGACTCAAATAGGCGATCGTCTACGGAAGTTGTCGTACGCCTCTTGGGGGGCGGCCTGTGTCGTTCGACACGGCCCGCCCCCGTGTTCATAACGTTTCGAATGAGAATTGCGGGCCCTCGGACACCCGACGCATCCGATTGGTGCCGCTGTGCTCACCTGAGCCTCGCCATTTGGCGGGGCTCGTTCTTTATGCCCGTTTTATCTTGGGCTCCGAGTGGCCAAAACCGGTGCTCAGGGCTGTTTGGAACGGACACCCTTCACGTGCTGCAATTCATGAACTCCCGAGTAGTACGGCCCTGAACGAAACACCGGCACAACGTAGGTGCCGACGCCGAGAGGTTGTTGGTCGAGTGAGGCGAAGCAAGGAAAGCTCCGCGGAGCAGCAGGCGCGAGGCAACTTCACGCCGCCGGCACGCATGGTGGCGTCGCCCGCTGAACCGCCGGTGACGCCCCAGGCCGGCAGCGGCCAGGGCAGCTCGAGCAAGCTGTCCCCGCGCAACTGGCGCGTACCGACCAGGCTGAACGCGATCCTCCTCATACCCGTGCTGGTCGGCCTCGTCATGGGCGGCTTCCAGGTGAAGGGGTCGATCGACACCTGGCAGGAGGCCCAGAACGCCGAGAAGACGGCGCTGATCGTGCGCGCCGCCTCGGAGTACAGCCAGGCGCTCCTCAACGAGCGTGACCTCACCGCCGCTCCCCTCCTCACGGCGAAGTCGCCCGAGGACCGCAAGAGCGACGAGGTGACGCAGGCGTTCGCCGCCACCGACGCGGCCAAGGTCAAGTTCGACGAGGCCGTCAAGAGCATGCCCGAGGGCGAGGGCCTGGAGCGCCGCCTGAAGCTGTTCAGGGGCGAGGAGCCCAAGCTCCAGAAGCTGCGCGAGATCTCCTACAGCGCGGCTCTGGACCCCGTGAACACCCAGCTCGGGTACACCGGTGTCCAGCACTTCCTGATGGAGTTCTCCAACGAGCTCGGCCTCGGCACCGGCAACGTCACCGCCTACGGCCGTACGCTCTACGCCGTCCAGCTCGCCAAGGGCGCCGCGTCGCTGCAGCGCTCGATCGGCATGCAGCTCCTCGTCCGGCCCAGCAAGAAGGACGCGGTCTTCGCCCAGCAGTCCGTGGCGTTCAACTCGTACAACTACCTGGAGCAGATCGCCCTCGGCGAGTACAACTCCGGTGGCACCCAGGCGGACGTGGACCGCCTGAAGCAGGTCATGGGCGAGAAGGCCAAGGACGGCGCGGAGAAGATGCAGGAGGCGGGCCTCGACCTGCCGAAGGGCGCCGACGGCTCCGTCTTCACCGGTGTGGTCAAGGAGATCGGTGCGGCCTCGGACGCCGAGGCGATCGCCGCGCTGCAGCAGAAGGACATCAACGCCCAGACCTGGATGGCCGTGGCCACCGGCAAGTTCGACGGCTACACCACGGTCGAGAAGGAGCTCGTCGACAAGGCCGTGGCCGAGGCGGCGAACATCTCCTCGGACGCCAAGACGGACGCCTTCCTCAACGGTGGCATCGTCGTCATCGCCCTTCTCGCGGCCTTCATCCTCGCCGGGATGATGGCCCGCCAGATGAGCCGCTCGATGCGCGAGCTGCGCACCGCCGCCTTCGCCATCGCCGAGCAGCGTCTGCCGATGCTCGTCGACCAGCTGTCCCGTACCGAGCCGGGCCGGGTCGACACCCGGGTCCAGCCGATCCCGATCGACTCCCAGGACGAGATCGGCGAGGTCGCCCGCGCCTTCGACCAGGTCCACCGTGAGGCCGTCCGGCTCGCCGCCGAGCAGGCCATGCTCCGGGGCAACGTCAACGCGATCTTCACCAACCTCTCGCGCCGCAACCAGTCGCTGATCGAGGGCCAGCTGACCCTCATCACCGACCTGGAGAACAACGAGGCCGACCCGGACCAGCTGGAGAACCTCTTCCGCCTGGACCACCTGGCCACCCGTATGCGCCGCAACGGCGAGAACCTCCTCGTCCTCGCCGGCGAGGAGCCGGGCCGCCGCTGGGACCAGCCGGTGCCGCTCGTCGACGTCATGCGCGCCGCCTCCTCCGAGGTGGAGCAGTACGAGCGCATCGAGCTCGCCGGTGTCCCGGACGCCGAGATCCACGGCCAGGCCGTGACCGACCTCGTGCACCTGCTCGCCGAGCTCCTGGAGAACGCCACCACGTTCTCCTCGCCGCAGACCAAGGTCCGCGTCACCGCGACCCGACTGCCCGACGGCCGCGTGATGGTCGAGATCCACGACAAGGGAATCGGCCTGACCGCCGAGGACTTCGCGGACATCAACCACAAGCTGGCCAACCCGCCGACCGTGGACGCCGCCGTCTCGCAGCGCATGGGCCTGTTCGTGGTCGGCCGGCTGGCCGACCGGCACGGCGTCCGCGTCCAGCTCCGCCCCTCAGGCGAGCAGGCCGGTACGACCTCGCTGGTCATGCTGCCGGACGCGATCACCCACGGTGGTGGTGGCGAGCAGCTCCCCGAGAACGACTTCACGGTCTCGCAGATCATCCCGCAACAGCAGCAGCACGCCTTCGAGCCGGTGCAGCCGCAGATGCGGACCGCGGCGGAGCTCGGCTTCGACGACTCCCGCTACGAGCAGCCGGCGGACGACCGCCAGCTCGACCCGGTGAACCGTTCGCTGATGCGCGAGGAGCGCCGGGCGGCCCTGGAGTCGCAGGCTCACGGCAGCGAGCGTCCGCTCTACCGCGACGAGGTGGACGGGCAGCAGCAGCCGTACGAGCAGGAGTACGCACAGGAGCAGGAGTACGTCCAGGAGTACGCTCCCGACTACGGCAACCAGGCTCCGCAGCAGGACGGATACGCCTACCAGGAGCAGGGCTACGACGGCTACGGCCAGCCCGCCGGCGGGTATGCCGAACAGGGCTATGCGGAACCGGTCTACCAGGGCCAGGACAACGGTCAGGCCCAGTACGACAACGCCTACGAGTCCCAGGCCCACCAGGGTGACTGGCAGGATCAGGGCGCGTACCAGGGTGGCTACCAGCAGGCGTACGGTGCGGATGCGGAATCTGCTCACGGCGCTCCCGAACCGGCCGCCGAGCGCGTAGGCTTCGACCGTCCGGGTCCCACGTCGAACCCCACCCCGGACGCCGGCCACGCGATGACCGACGCCGGTCTGCCGCGCCGTGGCAGCACCGCCGCGCAGGGCTCGCAGCCCGCGCAGCAGGGTCTGCCCACGCGGACGGTCCAGCAGCCGGCCGAGCAGCCGGTTCAGCAGAACCAAGCCGACGGCACCGAGGAATGGCGCTCGACGAACGACGAGCGCTGGCAGCGGGCCGAGAAGCTCCGCGACCCGAAGGCGGGCGGGGTCACCTCGTCCGGTCTTCCGAAGCGCGTCCCCAAGGCCAATCTGGTCGAGGGCACGGCGGAGCAGACCCCGCAGGGCGGCCCCCAGGTCTCCCGCGCTCCCGAGGACGTGCGGGGCAGGTTGAGCAACCTGCGCCGCGGTGTCCAGCAGGGACGCACCGCGGGAACGGACACGAACGGATCGGGCCTCGGCCCGGGCAGTACCTACAACCAGGAGCGTTAGTGTGAGCATGAGCCAGGCGGCGCAGAATCTGAACTGGTTGATCACCAACTTCGTGGACAACACCCCTGGGGTGTCCCACACGGTGGTGGTCTCCGCCGACGGACTCCTGCTGGCGATGTCCGAGGGATTCCCCCGGGACCGCGCCGACCAGCTGGCGGCCGTCGCCTCCGGACTGACCTCGCTGACCGCGGGCGCGTCCCGCATCTTCGAGGGCGGTGCGGTCAACCAGACCGTCGTGGAGATGGAGAGGGGCTTCCTCTTCATCATGTCGATCTCGGACGGCTCTTCGCTGGCCGTGCTCGCGCACCCGGAGGCCGACATCGGCCTCGTGGGCTACGAGATGGCACTGCTCGTCGATCGCGCGGGCAGCGTTCTGACTCCTGACCTCCGGGCGGAGCTTCAGGGAAGTCTTCTCAACTAACAGACAGACAGTGCGTTTCACGCCACCGCACCGTAAGGTGCGGTGGCGCGGCTCCACAGGGACATGGACCGCGAGGCAGTCGGAGGAGGAGACGTGGGTACACCCCCGGGCGGACGCCCTTACAACGGTTTTGACGGTTCGCAGCCGCACGGCGACACCACGCAGAACCGGTTCAACTTTCCCTCCGCCCCGAGCAGACAGGGCGCAGCACAGCCCTACCAGCAGCCTCAGGCCCAGCAGCCGGCTCCGGTCGGCGCGCCGAGCTCCGCGCGCAGGGGTGCGGGCGGTTCCGGCGGTTCCGGCGGGCACAACCCGCTGGTGCGTCCTTATGCGATGACCGGCGGCCGGACCCGGCCGCGTTACCAGCTCGCCATCGAGGCGCTGGTCAGTACGACGGCCGATCCGGCCCGGCTGCAGGGGCAGTTGCCCGAGCACCAGCGGATCTGCCGACTGTGCTTCGAGATCAAGTCGGTGGCCGAGATCTCGGCACTTCTCTCCATTCCCCTCGGCGTTGCCCGGATTCTCGTCGCCGACCTGGCCGAGGCCGGACTTGTCGCCATCCACCAGCCCGGCGGCGACGAGGCCGCCGGCGGTCAGCCAGACGTGACACTGCTCGAAAGGGTGCTCAGTGGACTTCGCAAGCTCTAGCGGCGGCGCGGCCCGTTCAACCACCAGCGCGAAGATCGTGGTGGCGGGTGGCTTCGGCGTGGGCAAGACCACGTTCGTCGGCGCCGTCTCGGAGATCAACCCGCTGCGTACCGAGGCCGTGATGACGTCTGCGTCCGCGGGCATCGACGACCTCACGCACACCGGCGACAAGACGACGACGACTGTCGCGATGGACTTCGGCCGTATCACCCTGGACCAGGACCTGATCCTGTACCTCTTCGGTACGCCCGGTCAGGACCGCTTCTGGTTCATGTGGGACGACCTGGTCCGCGGCGCGATCGGCGCGGTCGTTCTGGTCGACACCCGGCGGCTCGCCGACTGCTTCCCGGCCGTCGACTACTTCGAGAACAGCGGCCTGCCGTTCGTCATCGCCCTGAACGGGTTCGACGGCCACCAGCCGTACAACCCGGAGGAGGTCCGTGAGGCCCTCCAGATCGGTCCGGACACCCCGATCATCACCACCGACGCCCGCCACCGCGCGGACGCCAAGAGCGCGCTCATCACCCTGGTCGAGCACGCGCTGATGGCCCGCCTGCGGTAGGTCTCCGACGGTCTGCCCGTACGAAAGGGCCCGCCGCACCATTTCCGGTGCGG
>NZ_JBHTTQ010000148.1:0-13566 GCF_042794475.1 Streptomyces sp. NPDC056527 | reverse complement strand
CCCGGACACTTCGTCACCCGAAGTGTCCGGGCCCCTCGTTTGCAGCACTCGGCGCGCTGGGTGCGAGGAATGTTCTTACGGTGATGTCATGAACGACACGCCGCGCATTCGGACTGTTCTGAGCTGCACTCTTTTGGCCCTCTTGGTCACCGCCGGCGCCGGTGCCTGCGCGGGCACCGACGGCCACCCCCTCTCGGCGAAGCCCTACGACGCCGCGGAGCAGGTCTCCTTCAACGCCCCCGCCGACGGCAAGAAGGCCGACCCGGACAAGGCGCTGGAGATCACGGCCAAGGGCGACGACGGCCGCATCACCGACGTGGCGGCCATCGACGAGAGCGGCCACCACCTGGCGGGCGAGCTGACCGCGGACGGCCAGAGCTGGCGCTCCACGGGCTCGCTGACGGCAGGCACCCGCTACACCGTCAAGGTGTCCACGGAGGACGAGGACGGCGCCCCCGGCACCCGTACGTTCACGTTCGAGACCGCCCCGGCCAAGCGGGGCCTGACCGCGACGTTCGGCCCTGAGGCGGGCACGTACGGCGTCGGACAGCCCATCACGGCCGACCTCAGCCTCCCCGTCAAGGACAAGGCGGCCAGGAAGGTCGTCGAACGGGCCCTGAAGGTCCGCTCCACACCCGCCGTCGAGGGCTCCTGGTACTGGGTGGACGACAGGAAGCTGCACTTCCGCCCGAAGGAGTACTGGCCCGCGGGCGCGTCGGTCTCGGTCACCGGCAACCTCGCCGGCGTCAAGGTCGGCGACAAGCTCTACGGCGGTGAGTCGAAGCCGCTGAAGCTGACCATCGGCGACCGGATCGAGGCCGTCGCGGACGCGGGCTCGTTCTCCATGACCGTGCGGCGCAACGGAGAAGTGATCAAGACCATCCCGGTGACCACCGGCAAACCGGGCTTCTCCACCCGCAACGGCATCAAAGTCGTCCTCGGCAAGGAGTATTTCGTCCGGATGCGGGGGACCAGCGTCGGCATCGCGGAGGGCAGCTCGGAGTCGTACGACCTGCCCGTCTACTACGCGACCCGGGTCACCTGGAGTGGTGAATACGTCCACGCCGCGCCCTGGTCCGTAGGCTCACAGGGATTCGCGAACGTCAGCCACGGCTGTGTCGGCATGTCGACAGGCAACGCGGCCTGGTTCTTCGAGACCGTCCGTCCCGGCGACATCGTGCAGACCGTCAACAGCATCGGCGACACGATGGACCCGTTCGGGAACGGTTTCGGCGACTGGAACCTGGCCTGGGACAAGTGGCGTCAGGGCAGCGCCCTGGTGGCCGACACCAAGAGCGCCGCCCACCAGCCCGACCCGACCCGTCTGCAGCCGTCGATCTAGCCCTCAGGCGTCGATGGACAGCCGTGAACGCAGCAGGGCCGCCAAGGACGCCGCGAACTCGACCGGTTCCACCGGAAGGGTGACAGCGGCGTCCGCACGGCTCCAGGTGGCCAGCCAGGCGTCCTGCGGGCGGCCGATGAGGAGCAGTACCGGCGGGCACTGGAAGACCTCGTCCTTGATCTGCCGGCACACGCCCATCCCGCCCGCCGGCACGGCCTCGCCGTCCAGGACGCAGACGTCGATCCCGCCCTCGTCCAGGCGCTTCAGAACGGCCGGGAGTGTCGCGCATTCGAAGAACTCGACCGGCGGAACGTCGGCCGCGGGCCTGCGCCCCGCAGCCAGGCGCACCTGCTCCCGCGTGTTCGCGTCGTCGCTGTAGACCAGGACCGTGGCGCTCGACTGCATCGTTCCTCCGTGAAGGTCATCAACCGATGCGGCGGATGCTACTCCGTCCCACACCCCGTCAACACCGGTTCGACACCGCCAGGGAGACCCCTTCGATGGGCCGTTCGGGCTGGACACACGCCTCTGACACTCCGAACGGCACCCCCCGGAGTGAGGGCGGGATAAGCGACCGACATAATGTCGGTCGTGGCGACAGTAACGACAGTAGAAACCGGGCACGCGCACCCGTCGGTCAATCGACCGAACCTCACCAGCGTCGGAACCATCATCTGGTTGAGTTCCGAGCTGATGTTCTTCGCGGCCCTCTTCGCGATGTACTTCACCCTGCGATCGGTGACCGGTCCCGAGTTCTGGGAGGAACAGGCCTCGGCCTTGAACTTCCCGTTCTCGGCGACCAACACCACGATCCTGGTGCTTTCCTCCCTCACGTGCCAGCTCGGCGTCTTCGCCGCGGAGCGGGGCGATGTGAAGAAGCTCCGGACGTGGTTCATCATCACGTTCGTGATGGGTGCGATCTTCATCGGCGGCCAGGTCTTCGAGTACACCGAGCTGGTCAAGCACGAGGGTCTCTCGCTCTCGTCGAACCCGTACGGCTCGGTGTTCTACCTGACCACCGGCTTCCACGGCCTGCACGTGACGGGCGGTCTCATCGCCTTCCTGCTGGTCCTGGGCCGGACGTACGCCGCCAAGAGGTTCACTCACGAGCAGGCAACCGCCGCCATCGTCGTGTCCTACTACTGGCACTTCGTCGATGTCGTCTGGATCGGCCTCTTCGCCACGATCTACATGATCAAGTAATCGGGTCCCGGGACCCGAGCACATCCAGCAAGCATCGACGCAGAAGATCCTGACACCGGGGTAATCCGTGAAAAAGCTCTCCGCACGACGACGCCATCCGCTGGCGGCGGTCGTCGTCCTACTTCTCGCGCTGGCGGCCACTGGGGGGCTGTACGCCGCGTTCGCGCCCGCGGGCACGGCGAAGGCCGTTGAAACCGCCCAGTCCCTCGCCATCGAGGAGGGCAAGAAGCTCTACTCCGTCGGCTGCGCCAGCTGCCACGGAACCGGCGGTCAGGGCACCACTGACGGCCCCTCCCTGGTAGGCGTCGGCTCCGCCGCCGTGGACTTCCAGGTCGGCACGGGCCGTATGCCGGCCCAGCAGCCGGGCGCCCAGGTGCCGAAGAAGAAGGTCATCTACACGCAGGCTGAGATCGATCAGCTCGCGGCGTACATCGCCTCCCTCGGTGCCGGCCCGATCACGCCGAAGGCGAGCCAGTACAGCCCCGAAGGCGCCGACATCGCCCGTGGTGGCGACCTGTTCCGCACCAACTGCGCCCAGTGCCACAACTTCACGGGTGAGGGTGGCGCGCTGACGTACGGCAAGTACGCCCCCAACCTCGAAGGCGTGAGCCCGAAGCACCTGTTCGAGGCCATGCAGACCGGCCCGCAGAACATGCCCTCCTTCCCGGACACCACCCTGCCGGAGAAGGAGAAGCGAGACATCATCGCGTACGTCCAGGCCGTCAACGGCGAAAAGGCCGACAGCCCCGGCGGGCTCTCGCTCGGCGGCCTCGGCCCGGTCAGCGAGGGTCTGTTCGCATGGGTCTTCGGCCTGGGTGCGCTGATCGCAGTTGCCGTCTGGGTCGCGGCCCACACCGCTAAGGCCAAGAAGTCATGAGTAGCCAAGAGATTCCAGAAGAGAACCTGCCCGCTGAGCAGGACACCGCGCACGGCGCGGTGAAGGTCCTCGACGACCCGTTCGCCGACCCGGGCCTTCCGCCTCACAAGCCGCGCATCCAGGACATCGACGAGCGGGCCGCCAGGCGGTCCGAGCGTGCGGTCGCCTTCATGTTCACGCTGTCGATGCTGGCCACGATCGGCTTCATCGCCTCGTACGTGATCTTCCCGGTCGACAAGATCGTGTACATCTGGCCGTTCGGCCGGGTGTCCGCGCTCAACTTCGCCCTGGGTTGGACGCTCGGCCTGGCGCTGTTCTTCATCGGCGCGGGCGCGGTCCACTGGGCCCGCACCCTGATGTCCGACGTCGAGATCGCCGACGAGCGTCACCCGATCCAGGCCTCCCCGGAGACCAAGGCGAAGGTCATGGCGGACTTCGCGGCCGGTGCCGCCGAGTCCGGCATGGGCCGTCGGAAGCTGATCCGCAACACCATGTTCGGCGCGCTGTCGCTCGTCCCGCTCTCCGGCATCGTGCTGCTGCGTGACATGGGCCCGCTGCCCGAGAAGAAGCTCCGGACCACCCTGTGGTCCAAGGGCAAGCAGCTCATCAACATGAACACGCACGAGCCGCTGCGTCCCGAGGACGTCGCGGTCGGTTCGCTGACCTTCGCGATGCCCGAGGGTCTGTCGGAGCACGACCACGACTTCCAGGTCCAGATCGCCAAGGCCGCCCTGATGATCGTCCGCATCCAGCCGGAGGACATCAAGGACAAGCAGGAACTGGAGTGGGGTCACGAGGGCATCGTCGCCTTCTCGAAGATCTGCACCCACGTCGGCTGCCCGATCTCCCTGTACGAGCAGCAGACGCACCACGTGCTCTGCCCGTGCCACCAGTCCACCTTCGACCTCTCCGACGGCGCCCGCGTCATCTTCGGCCCGGCCGGTCACGCCCTCCCGCAGCTGCGGATCGGCGTGAACGACAAGGGCTTCCTCGAGGCGCTCGGCGACTTCGACGAGCCCGTCGGCCCGTCCTTCTGGGAGCGCGGATGAGCACTGTGACCGACACCAAGAAGAAGGCGCCCGCCGGTGAGCGGGTCGCCGACTGGGCCGACGGCCGCCTGGGGATCTACTCCCTGGCCAAGGCCAACATGCGGAAGATCTTCCCGGACCACTGGTCCTTCATGCTCGGTGAGATCTGCCTCTACAGCTTCATCATCATCATCCTCACGGGCGTCTACCTGACGATGTTCTTCCACCCGTCGATGAACGAGGTGGAGTACCACGGCAGCTACGTCCCGCTGCAGGGACAGCTGATGTCCGAGGCGTTCAACTCGACCATGCACATCTCCTTCGATGTGCGCGGTGGTCTGCTCATCCGGCAGATCCACCACTGGGCGGCGCTGATCTTCCTCGCCGGCATGTTCGTGCACATGATGCGCGTGTTCTTCACGGGCGCGTTCCGCAAGCCGCGTGAGATCAACTGGCTGTTCGGCTTCCTGCTGTTCTTCCTGGGCATGTTCACCGGCTTCACCGGTTACTCGCTCCCGGACGACCTGCTCTCCGGCACCGGTGTCCGCTTCATGCAGGGCGCGATCCTGTCCGTGCCGGTCATCGGCACGTACCTGTCGATGTTCCTGTTCGGCGGGGAGTTCCCCGGCGGCGACTTCGTGGCCCGGTTCTACTCGGCCCACGTCCTGCTGCTGCCCGGAATCATGCTGGGTCTGGTGGTCGCCCACCTGATCCTGGTCTTCTACCACAAGCACACGCAGTTCGAGGGCCCCGGCCGTACGAACAAGAACGTCGTGGGCATGCCGCTGCTGCCGGTCTACATGGCCAAGGCCGGAGGCTTCTTCTTCCTGGTCTTCGGTGTCATCGCGATCGTCGCGGCGATCGCCTCGATCAACCCGATCTGGGCGCTCGGTCCGTACCGGCCCGACCAGGTCTCCACCGGCGCCCAGCCCGACTGGTACATGGGCTTCGCCGAGGGTCTGATCCGTGTCATGCCGGGCTGGGAGATCAACCTCTGGGGCCACACGCTCGTCCTGGGCGTGATGATCCCGCTGGCGATCTTCCCGGCGGTCCTCGCGGCGATCGCGGTCTACCCGTTCATCGAGTCGTGGATCACCGGCGACAAGCGCGAGCACCACATCGCGCAGCGCCCGCGCAACGCTCCGACGCGCACCGGCTTCGGTGTCGCCTGGATCACCGCGTACATGATCATGCTCATCGGTGGTGGAAACGACCTCTGGGCCACCCACTTCCACCTGTCGCTGAACTCGATCACCTGGTTCGTCCGGATCTTCTTCTTCGCCGGACCGGTCATCGCGTTCATCGTCACCAAGCGGATCTGCCTCGGCCTCCAGCGCCGGGACAAGGACAAGGTGCTGCACGGTCGCGAGTCCGGCGTCATCAAGCGTCTGCCGCACGGTGAGTTCGTCGAGGTGCACCAGCCGCTCAGCCAGGGCGAGCTGTACAGGCTCACGGCCCACGAGCAGAACAAGCCGGCCGAGCTCGGCCCCCTCGTCGACGAGAACGGCGTGGAGCGCAAGGTCGGTCGCATGGAGAAGCTCCGGGTCAAGCTCAGCAAGGGCTACTACGGCGACGACCACCAGATCGCCAAGCCGACCGCCGAGGAGTACAAGGAGATCACCAGCGGCCACGGCCACCACTGATCACCTGATCCCTTGACCTGAAGGTCGCCACAGCGGGAGCCCCGTCCATTCGATGGACGGGGCTCTTTGCCGTCCCCGTGGGTCGATAGGGTGGGTGCTGTATCCGTTACGTGATGACCAGGAGCTGCCATGAGCGCTGCGACCCCCGCTGGAGGACCTACGTCGGCGGGCCGCTCCTGGCCCGCCGTACTGGACGGACTGCTGACCGGCCGCGACCAGAGCGCCGAGGACACCGCCTGGGCGATGGACCGCATCCTGCGGGGTGAGGCGACCGACGCCCAGATCGCCGGCTTCGCCGTCGCCCTGCGTGCCAAGGGCGAGACCGTCGAGGAGATCACCGGCCTCGTCCGGACCATGTACGAGCACGCCAATGTGATCGAGGTCCCCGGCCCGTCCGTGGACATCGTCGGCACCGGCGGCGACGGCGCGAAGACCGTCAACATCTCGACCATGTCGGCGATCGTCGTGGCCGGTACCGGCGCGAAGGTCGTCAAGCACGGCAACCGCGCCGCGTCCAGCGCGAGCGGAGCCTCCGATGTCCTGGAGAAGCTCGGCGTCAATCTCCAGCTGACCCCGCAACGGGTCGTCGAAGTCGCGGAGGAAGCCGGGATCACCTTCTGCTTCGCGGTGAAGTTCCACCCGGCGCTGCGCCATGTGGCCGCGGCCCGCAAGGAGCTCGGCATCCGGACCACCTTCAACTTCCTCGGTCCGCTCACCAACCCCGCCCGGGTGAAGGCGCAGGCCACCGGTGTGGCCGACGCCCGGATGGCGCCGATCATGGCCGGGGTGCTCGCCGAGCGCGGCTCCTCGGCGCTGGTCTTCCGCGGCGACGACGGCCTGGACGAGCTGACGACCACGGCCACCTCGCGCGTCTGGGTGGTACGGGACGGTGCGGTGCGCGAGGAGGCCTTCGACCCGCGGGACGTCGGCATCGAGCTCGTACCGGTGGAGGCGCTGCGCGGCGCCGACGCCTCGTACAACGCCGATGTCGCCCGCCGGCTGCTCGCGGGCGAGACGGGACCGGTGCGGGACGCGGTCCTGCTGAACTCGGCCGCCGCGCTGACGGCGCTGGAGCCGGGCGGGGGAACCCTGGTGGAGCGGCTGCGCGAGGGGATCGCCGAGGCGGCCGAGTCGATCGACTCGGGCGCGGCGAGGCAGGCGCTGGAACGCTGGATCGCGGCCAGCAACAGGTAGGAGCACCGCGTGGACCCCGTTCCGGAATCCGGAACGGGGTTGCGCGGTGGCGATCACGTGGCATACGTTCTGTACCAGGTCATGAGTGACAGTCATTAAGCCCCGGCTGACTGTCCGGCAACCCTCCGTCCGTGGCGGGGTGCCCCGGGTGAAGACCAGGCCGTAGGCAGCAAGGTCTACGGCAAGCGCGGACCCCTGCACACCCTGGGGTCCTGGTCCTCAAGGGAGCAGTCTCGTGAGCAAGCGAATGCGCTAGGGCCGACGGCCCCGTTTTCCCACCCTCCGCACGAACACCGTGTGTCGAGGCAACACCCGTACGCGGCACCCCACTTCGCGCTGCCCTGCGGGCCCTTCGCTGCCATTCCTGCCAGGAGATACCGCCATGTCCGCGTACCCGAACGCCGCCGCCACCTCTGCCACCGCCACCGACTCCGAGGCCGGCGACCCCTGCTGCGCCGCCCCGCTCCCGGTCCTGGGGCGGGACGTCACCGTCCCGCTCGTCACCGGGGGCGAGGTCACCTACGCCGCGCTCGACTACGCCGCCAGCGCGCCGGCCCTGCAGCGGGTGTGGGACGACGTCGCCGCGTACGCCCCGTACTACGGCAGCGTCCACCGCGGCGCCGGGTACCTCTCGCAGCTCTCCACCGACCTTTTCGAGAACAGCCGCGTCACCGTCGCCGAGTTCCTCGACTGCCGCCCCGGCGACCAGGTCGTCTTCACCCGCTCCACCACCGACTCGCTCAACCTCCTGGCCCGGACCCTCCCCGCCGGTTGCGAGGTCTTCGTCTTCGAGACCGAGCACCACGCCTCGCTCCTGCCGTGGCAGGACGCGCAAGTCACCTACCTCAACGCCCCGCGCACGCCCGCCCAGGCCGTCGAGACCCTGGAGCGCGCCCTCGCCGACCGCGACCCTTACGGCCCCGCCCTCGTCTGCGTCACCGGCGCCTCCAACGTCACCGGCGAGCTGTGGCCGGTGAAGGAGCTCGCCGCCGCCGCACACGCCCACGGCGCCCGGATCGTCCTCGACGCCGCCCAGCTCGCCCCCCACCACCCCGTTTCCGTACGGGAGTTGGACGTGGACTGGGTCGCCTTCTCCGGCCACAAGCTGTACGCACCCTTCGGCTCCGGGGTGCTCGCCGGTCGCGCCGACTGGCTCCAGGACGCCGAGCCGTACCTCGCCGGCGGCGGCGCGTCCAAGAAGGTCGCACGGCGCGCCGACGGCGGAGTGGACGTCGAGTGGCACACCAACGCCTCCCGCCACGAGGCCGGTTCGCCGAACGTCATCGGGGTCTACTCCATCGCCTCGGCCTGCAAGGCGCTCACCGAGGCCGGGTTCGACACCCTCGTCGCCCGCGAGCAGCACCTCATCGACACCGTTCGCGAGGGGCTGGCCGAGGTGCCCGAGGTGAAGGTGCTCTCGCTCTTCGGCGACGACGCCCCGCGCGTCGGTGTCATCTCCTTCGTCGTCGCGGGCTGGAACAGCTCCCACTTCGCCGCCGCGCTCTCCGCCGAGTACGGCATCGGTGTCCGCGACGGTCTCTTCTGCGCCCACCCGCTGGTGCGCACCCTGCTCGGCAGCGACCCGCAGACCCAGGGCGAGTGCGGGGCCCCCGAGGCCGCCCCCGGCGAGAAGTCGCTCAACGCCATCCGCGTCAGCTTCGGCGCCGGTACGCCCGACGAGCACGTGGAGCGTTTCGTACGGGCCGTGAAGGAGCTCGTCCGGGACGGAGCGCAGTGGAAGTACCGCACCGAGGACGGCCGTTGCGTCCCGGACCGCGGCTGAGCCGCCCCGCCGCGGATGACGAGGCCGTCGCGGGCCGGCGGCATCGCATCGAAGGTCTCGGCCGGCGCGGCGATGTCGTCCCGGCCCTGGACAGGGCCGCCGGGTCGGTTCGGCGGCCGTCGCGTGTCACTCGTACGGGTGCAAGGATGCGGCCCCGGCGGCCCGGTCGAAAACCGGTCGTCGTCACGGGCCGGCGCGCGTGAGAGGCCGCCGGGACGAGGCTGCGGTGAGGATTCCGTCATCCCCGCCGCGGTGTCCTCCGGGTCAGGACTCCAGGCCGATGGCGAAGGCCGCTTCCAGGTCGTGCTGGGAGTACGTACGGAACGCGACGTGCGTGTCCGTCGCCTCGACGCCGGGGATCTTGCTGATCCGGCCGGGGATCACGTCCGCCAGGTCGTCGTGCCGGGGCACGCGGACCATGGCGATCAGATCGTAGGTGCCGGTCACCGAGAAGACCTCGCTGACGCTGTCGAGCGAGGCGATCGACTCCGCGATCTCCGGGATGCGGTCCACACTGGTCTTGATGAGCACGATCGCGGTGATCACGGCTGGCTTACTCCCTCGGTCGCCGCGGCTTGGACCTTCACTCTAGCCCGCCCGCCTCCCGCCACCACCCTGCCGACGAGGCGCTACGCGCGCTGCACCCTTCCCCTGTACCGCCCCCAGGCGTAGAGGAAGCCGAAGGCGAAGCCCAGCACGTGGGCCAGATAGGCAACCCCGGGCCCGGACCCGGCCGTCCGCGCCGCCAGCCACTGCAGCACGAACCAGAAGACCAGGACGATCCAGGCGGGGAAGCGCAGCGGCAGGAAGAAGAGGAACGGGAAGAGACTGGTCACCCGGGAGCGCGGGAAGAGGTGGAGGAACGCGCCGAGGACCCCCGAGATCGCCCCCGACGCACCCACCAGCGTCTGCTCGCTGCTCGCGTACGCGGCCGCGTAGCCGAGCAGGGCCAGATAGCCACAGCCGAGGTAGAAGAGAAGGAACGGGACCGCGCCCATCCGCTCCTCGGCCATCGCGCCGAAGACGTAGAGGAAGAGCATGTTCCCGAGCAGGTGCAGCCAGCTGCCGTGGACGAAGAGAGCGGTGAGCGGGGTGAGCAGGGTGCCCGGCTCGCTGCTCATCAGCTCGGCCGGCACGACTCCCCAGCGGTGGAAGTACGCGCTCTGCGCCGCGAGGGCCGCGTCCCCGGTCCCGTTTCCCGGATCGAGGCCGGAGACCGGGCTGATCAGGAAGGTGAAGCAGCAGACCGCGATGAGGCCGTACGTCACCGCAGGTCCGGTCCGGGCGCCCCGCCAGACGCCGAGGGCCGCCTTCCGCCAGTCGGTCTGCCGCCGGTCGATCATGGACAGATCATTGCGTAACGGTGCTCAACTGGACAGAGTGCCTCGCCGCGACACGGGGTACCTGCGAGGCCGTAGGGTGACGGGCAGTACTTCCGCAGTTCGACGGCGCACCGCGGCACCCGCACTCGCATCATGAAAGAGGACGGCACGATGACGACGGTTCCCCTGCCGACCGCCGAGACCCGCTGGCGCTGCACGCTCTGCGGCAATCTGACCCGGTTCGACGTGACCCGCTCCTCCAAGGTCGTCGAGTACGTCCATCTGGACCTCGCGGGCGAACCGAAGGTCGAGGAGCGCGAGGTGGTCAGTGAGACCATCGAGTCGGTCCGCTGCCGCTGGTGCAACGCGGTGGACCAGATCGAACTCGTGGACAGGCCCGGCACCGCCTCCTGACGGAGCGGTGCGTATGACGATGGGGTGACGGATCGTGGAGCAGCCCGCGCACGGTGGTGAGCCGGCCGGCGCGGCAGGTGACGCTGCCGAGACGCTCGACCGCCCGCTGCCCGACGGCGTGCGGCGGAGGGTCGTCGCGCTGGTCTCGGACGCCTTCGGCGGGCTGACCGTCGCGGAGCTTCCGGCACCCCTTCGGCAGTACGCACGGTTCACCGCGAGCCGGCGCGCCAAGTTCGCGGGCAACGCCATGGCCGCCGCCCTGGAGGGCGACCCGCTCTTCCGGCAGCGGATCGGCGAGCGGTTCAAGGAGGCCGAGCCCGAGTTGGCCGGGGCCGTCGAGTCCGGCGCCCCGCCCGCCGCCGCCGACCCCGTCGACGTCGCCGCGGCTGCCTATGTGCTGCGCCCCACGGGCTGGGTCAAGCTGGTCGCCGCCGCCGGCGAGGAGGCCCAGCGCGCGGACGCCGAGCGGGCCGACGAGGCGGGCCGGCGTGAGCTGGAGCGGCTGCGCGAGGAGGTCGCCACCGCCAAGGAGCGCGGCCGCGCGGAGACCGAGCAGCTGCGCACCGATCTGGAGGCGGCCCGCAAGGAAGCCGAATCGCTTCATCGCAAGCTGCGCAGCGCCCAGAGCGATGTGAAGCGCGGTGAGGCCGCGCTCCGGCGCGTCCAGGCCGAGATCGACACCTTCCGCGCGGAGGCGGCCGCGCAGGTCTCGTCCGCCGAGAGCGAGACCCGGCGGCTCAAGGCCCGGCTCGGCGAGGTCGAGGCGGCCCTGGAGGCCAGCCGACGGGCCGCCCGCGAGGGGCGCTCCGTGGAGGACATGCGGCTGCGCCTGTTGCTCGACACCGTGCTCGACGCTGCGCAGGGACTGCGCCGCGAACTGGCCCTGCCGCCCGTCTCGATCCACCCCGCCGACACCGTCGACGCGGTGGAGCCCGGCCGGATGTCGCCGAAGGACATCGCGGCCCGGGCTCTCTCCGAGACCGACCCGGCGCTCCTGGACCAGCTCCTCGCCCTGCCGCAGGCGCATCTGGTCGTGGACGGCTACAACGTCACCAAGACCGGCTACCCGACGATGCCGTTGGAGAAGCAGCGGCTGCGGCTGCTCGGCGGGCTCTCCGCGCTCGCGGCCCGCTCGGGCGCCGAGATCACCTGTGTCTTCGACGGGGCGGAGCTCGCGGCCCCGGTCCTGCTCGCCCCGCCGCGCGGGGTGCGGGTGCTGTTCTCCAAGCCGGGTGTCACCGCCGACGAGTTGATCCGGCAGCTGGTGCGCGCCGAGCCGCCGGGCCGGCCGGTCGTCGTGGTCTCCACCGACCGCGAGGTCGCCGACGGTGTGGCGAAGGCCGGTGCGCGGCCGGTCACGTCCGCCTTGTTGCTGAAGCGGCTTTCGCGCACCTCGTGACGCCTCGTAACTCCTGGGCGTAATGCCCGAATTCTGGAGGGCGCACGGTCAAGTGGCCGCTACTGCCCGTGTGGTCTGTGTAAATAAAGTGCTGCGTGAGCGAGATTTTGCCCATGAGGATTTGAACTGATCACAACTTGGTCACTAGGGTCAGGCCTCGAACCTTCGCGCGGTTGATCATCCATCCGGGATGGCAGCGGAGGAACCGCCTGCCGCAGCCTGGTTGGGCGGCTCGAGGAAGAAGGAGATCGCCTTCGTGGCGTCCCACCGTCGTCCCAAGCAGCCGAGCCGCACCCGCGTGACCGTGCTCACCGCGACCGCCGCAGCAGCTGTCGCGCTCTCCGCCCAGACCGGCGCCCAGGCGGCTCCGAAGCCGAAGATCGACGACGTGAAGTCGAAGGTCGACAAGCTGCACCACGAGGCCGAGGAGGCCACGGAGCAGTACAACCTGGCCGAGGAGCGCCGGGGCAAGCTGCAGAAGGAGATCGGGGCCGTCCAGGACAAGGTGGCCCGCGGTCAGCAGGAGCTCAACACCCTGCGGGACAGCATCGGTTCGGTCGCCAGCGCGCAGTACCGCTCCGGTGGCATCGACCCGGCCCTCCAGCTCTTCCTCTCCTCCGACCCGGACACCTACCTCGACAAGGCGTCCGCGATCGACCAGCTCGGCGCCAAGCAGGCCGACGTGCTCCAGTCGATCCAGGCCAAGCAGCGCACCCTCGCCCAGCAGCGCGCCGAGGCGACGACGAAGCTCGCCGACCTCGAGGACGTCCGCAAGACCCTCGGCGAGAAGAAGAAGACCTTCCAGGGCAAGCTGGCCGAGGCGCAGAAGCTCCTCAACACCCTGACCGCCGCCGAGCGCGCCAAGATGCAGGAAGAGGAGCAGCGCGCCAGCCGTGCCGCCGGCGACCGCGTCGACCTCGGCAACGAGGTCCCGGCCTCGCAGCGTGGTGCCGCCGCCCTCAGCGCCGCCGCCACCCAGATCGGCAAGCCGTACGTCTCCGGCGCCGAGGGCCCCAACTCGTACGACTGCTCCGGTCTGACGCAGTGGGCCTACCGCCAGGCCGGCGTGACGCTCACCCGCACCACCTACACCCAGCAGAACGACGGCGTGAAGATCGGCCGCAGCCAGCTCAAGCCGGGCGACCTGGTCTTCTTCAACAGCCTGTCCCACGTGGGTCTGTACGCGGGCAACGGGCAGATCCTGCACGCCCCCAAGCCGGGCGCCTCGGTCCGCTACGAGTCGATGAGCTACATGGGCACCTTCCAGTTCGGCGTGCGCATCTGACGCATCCCGACATGACGCCCAATCGGGTGGTTCGTCGCATCCTTCGCTGACGTGACGCCCCGCCGGTGACCTGTGG